>NZ_JBQDNB010000002.1:0-215534 GCF_052096715.1 Providencia sp. | reverse complement strand
CGCGCAATCGCAGCTGCGACTGCCGCTTTGCGTGGGTCAACTTCCGTTTCGGTTGCTGTTGTTACTGTTTCCGTGGCTATCGATTCAGGTTGAGATTGTTCTTGTGCCGCTTTTTTGGCTTTCGCACGCGCAAGTGCTGCATTTACCGCAGCTTTTCTAGGATCTTCATTGATATCTAGAGATGGGGAGCTCAATTGTTCATTTACCATTTTTTCGGCTTGTTTGGCTCGAGCTTGTGCTTTGCGAGCTTCTCTAGCGGCAATGACCGCACTGTTATCCGGTAGCTCACCAGAAATAATTTTGATAGGTTCATTGGAAAGCTTTTGCTTGGCTTTAACTCTTGCCAATGCAGCATTAACAGCATCGTTATTTGTGTCATCAACTTGTACAGCTGCTTTTTTATGGCGCTCTGCACGAGCAAGTTTATCTCGCTCCATACGCTGCTGTTTAGCTTCAAAACGCAATTTAGCTTCAGCAGAACGGCGCTCTTCTTGGGTGAGTTCACGGATTTCTGCTTTTTCTTGGCGATAATACTGCACTAAAGGAATATTACTTGGGCAAACATAAGCGCAAGCACCACATTCAATACAATCGAATAAGTTATGTTTTTGCGCTTTTTCGTGCTCATTTCCTTTACTAAACCAGTATAGCTGTTGTGGTAGTAATGCAGCGGGACAGGCGTCAACACAGAGTCCGCAGCGAATGCAGGCTTCTTCTAATGCTTTTTGGCCAACTTCTTCCATTGTTGGAACTAAAAGGCAATTACAAATTTTAACGACTGGCACATTTAAGTCAGGCAGGGTGAAACCCATGAGTGGACCACCCATGATCACCATTTGTTCTATCTCGGGTATAAACCCAGATTGTTCAAGAAGATATTTTACAGGAATCCCAAGTCGAACCCAAAAATTGCCTGGTTTTTTAATAGCTTCACCAGTGACAGTGACGACGCGCTCAATTAATGGCTGTCCATCAATTACTGCGCGCTTAATGGCAACGACAGTACCGACATTTTGCATTAAAACACCAATTTGAGAAGAACGAGCCCCCGAAGGGACTTCTTTACCTGTTAGTATTTTAGTTAATTGTTTTGCGCCACCTGAGGGATATTTTGTCGGGATAACTTTAACGAGTATTTTGTTGTCTCGCTTAGTGATAGCTTGTTTTAACGCCGCAATAGCTTCAGGTTTATTATCTTCAATACCAATTAATACTTGGTCAGGATTTAAAAGGTGTTGTAAAACTCGGCATCCTTCAATCACTTCAATTGCATGTTCCTGCATTAATCTATCATCTGCTGTAATGTAAGGCTCACATTCAGCAGCATTGATAATCAATGTATTAATAGCATCTTGCCCACCGGCAAGTTTTGATGCGGTAGGGAACCCTGCACCACCAAGGCCGGCAATACCAGCTTGCTCAATTTTTAGTAGTAATTGGGCCGTAGTAAGTTGTTCATAATGCTTTTCTGGGAAGAGTGGGCACCACTCATCATTTCCATCTGATTTAATTCGAACACAAAGTTCTTTAAGACCTGATGGATGGGCCGTAACCATTGGCTCGATGGCCGTAATCGTACCGGATGTTGAGGCATGAACCGGAACTGTTCGACCCAATCCTTTCGTTAAAGGCTGTCCTTTTAAAACATGGGCGCCGACAGTAACAATTAATTCACCTTCAGGGCCTAAATGTTGTTGTAAAGGAATGATGATTTCATCAGGAACAGAGGCAATGCGCATAGGCACTTTACTTGACTGCAATTTCATTTCAGGTGGATGAATACCACCTTTAAAGTCCCAAATATCATCGTTTTTTAGCCAGCTAAAAAGCTTAAACATGTGACTCACCTCTAGTTAATATTTGGCGTTGTTCTAGAGGTTCCACAGAAATATTTTTGACAGGGATCGAGTTAAGATCCCATTTCCAGTTTGCGGTAGTCGTTTTCACAGGGACCAGCTCAATACAATCAGTTGGGCAAGGCGCAACGCAGAGGTCGCAACCAGTACACAAATCTTCAATTACTGTATGCATGGCGCGTGTTGCACCAACAATAGCATCAACAGGACAGGCTTGAATGCATTTCGTACAACCGATGCAATTCTCTTCATCAATAATGGCAACTTTACGAATAGGGTTTAGCGCTGAGTCATCACCATCAATAGGTTGAGGATCAACATTCATTAGTTCTGCAATTTTGAGCATGACAAGCTCGCCACCCGGTGCGCATTTATTAATCATTTCACCATTATTAGCCACGGCTTCTGCGTAGGGGCGACAACCAGGGTAGCTACATTGACCACATTGACTTTGTGGTAAAATCGCGTCGAGCTTTTCAACGATTGGGTCTTGTTCAACTTTAAATCGTAGGGATGCATATCCGAGGATCAGACCAAATATAAGGCCTAAAACAGCTAATATGCCAATTGCAATCCATAAAGACATCATTAGAATTTCACCAAACCACTGAAGCCCATAAATGCAAGAGACATCAGACCTGCGGTAATCAGCCCAATTGAAGAACCTCGAAATGGTGCAGGGACATTTGCGATAGCAAGGCGTTCCCGGATGGCGGCAAACAACACCATAACAAGAGAAAAGCCAACTGCTGCGCTAAATCCATACATTGCTGACTGTAAAAAATTATGGGATTGATTGATATTGAGTAAAGCGACACCTAGCACTGCACAGTTTGTGGTGATCAAGGGTAAGAAAATACCGAGTAAACGATAGAGGGTTGGACTCGTTTTTCTAACAACCATTTCTGTAAATTGCACCACAACTGCGATAACCAGTATAAAGCTGAGGGTGCGTAAATAGAGTAGGTCGAGAGGGATAAGAATTAAGGTGTCCATTAGCCAAGAGCTAATAGAAGCTAGTGTCATAACGAATGTTGTCGCAAAGCCCATTCCAATGGCGGTCTCGAGTTTTTTTGATACGCCCATAAAAGGGCATAGGCCGAGGAATTTAACGAGGACGAAGTTGTTAACCAGCACCGTTCCAACAAATAGAAGAAGATAGTCAGTCATTTCATTGCCTGAAAATAGAAATAAAAGTACAAAAACTGGCTATAGCCAGTTAAACAGTCTGTATGATAACAATCTATTTTTGTGATGCTTATCGATCTTGTGTGAAAGTCATTTTAACGCGAACAGAACGTTTTAAATATGGGACAAAGAATCCTGCGCCAAATAGTGGCCAAGCGAGAACTTGTAATGCGGTCTTATCATCAATCGTTGAGAATGCAAAAGTTTTTAAACCAAGCAGCAATAAAATCAACAACCAAATAATAAATCGGCGAGGAAAATGGCGAGAATGTGAAAACATCAGTCGAAGGATATAGACACTAAACAGTGTCATCGCAATAGAAATGGCAAAAGATACATACCATTCCATCGGTATGAAATTCGTCCAATTTTCAATGGTGGTTACTATTTCATAGAGTTTAATGAAATACATCACTGTCATGCTGCAAACCGCTAAAAAGGTGAGTAATAGGTAAGTTGCTGGTACGAGTAACCAGCCAGTGATACGGTTAGCGTTATAAACAGAGGCCATAAAATTAAAAGTCCATTAATGTAAAACGTTAGCTATATTAACATGATGATATTTTTTGATCCTACCATAGATTTATTTGCTAATTAATTCATTCTGATGGTACTTTTTTAGCTATCTATACTTTTCTGACTATTTAAGTTAAATGCATCTACGAGGTCAATATGTCTAAGCCGATTAAAGTTGGTATTATAGGGTATGGTTATGCGAGTAAAACATTTCATACACCATTTTTAGCCCGTCTTGCCGGTTTTGAATTAACCGCGATTTCAAGTAGTGATCCAAGTAAAGTAAAAGCAGATTGGCCTAATATTAATGTCGTTTCTTCGCCAGAAGCGATATTTGCTGATCCTGAAATTGAATTGGTTGTTATACCAACACCCAATGACACTCATTACCCACTGAGTCGTGATGCACTTGCAGCGGGTAAGCATGTTGTCGTCGATAAACCTTTTACATTAAATGTTGAAGAAGCGTTAAAGTTAAAACAGCAAGCAGAAAAAGCGGGGAAATTACTCTCTATTTATCATAATCGCCGTTGGGATTCAGGATTTCGTACCGTTAAAAAACTTCTTCAAGATGGCTGTCTCGGTGAGATCAAATATTATGAATCACATTTTGATCGTTTTCGTCCGGTTGTAAGACAACGCTGGCGTGAAGCTGATATTCCGGGAGCGGGTATTTGGTATGACTTAGGGCCTCACTTATTGGACCAAGTCTTACAGTATTTTGGCAAACCTAAAGGTATTACCGTTGATCTGGGTAAAATAAGGCCTGGCGCGGAGGCTGTGGATTACTTCCATGCAATGCTTGAGTATGCAGATAAAAAAGTTGTACTTCATTCAACTATACTCGCAGCAGCCCCCATGCCAATTTATATTATTCATGGAATGAAAGGTAGTTATGTAAAGTATGGATTAGATACGCAAGAAGATTGCTTGAAAAATGGTTTATTCCCACAAGATGAGAGCTGGGGAGAAGATCAAAACAAAGGAATAGTTACCCTGTCACAAGGTGACGAATTCATTACTCAAGAGTGGTCGAATGAAAAGGGCAATTACGGCGGCTATTATGAGGCAATTCATGATGCTATCCGATTAGGTAAAGCAAACCTAGTTACGCCAAATGAAGCCATTGATATAATGAAATTGATTGAAGCTGGTATACTTTCCGCAAAAGAAAAACGGACAATTGAAGTCATTTTTTAAGATTTAATTTAATGATAGAGCCTGCGATAAACAGGCTCTTATTTTTGGATAATAGAATGAATTTACTAGCGAAGTTTAGAATAGATCCTTTTTTGTTAATTATGATATGTGTGGTTGTAGTGGCGAGTCTATTTCCTTGTGAAGGTGAAATTAAGACAGCCTTTAAATACTTAACCACAGCTGCAATAGCATTATTGTTTTTTATGCATGGTGCTAAATTATCTCGAGAGTCAATTATGGCGGGTGTAGGGCATTGGAAGCTACATCTATTAGTTTTTGCCAGTACATTTATTTTATTTCCTATCATAGGGCTAGGTTTACGCTTTTTGGTGCCAGATTGGATGTCTCCAACGGTATATATGGGCTTTTTATATTTGTGTGCGTTACCTGCCACCGTTCAATCTGCCATTGCTTTTACCTCTGTTGCCGGCGGTAATGTTGCTGCTGCTATTTGTAGTGCATCGGCATCAAGTATTTTAGGTGTTTTTCTCTCACCTATACTGGTTGGTTTTTTAATGGATGCTGACGGAAGCGAAGCTATTGATACACTCAATGCAATTGGCTCGATACTGATGCAATTAATGTTGCCATTTGTTGTTGGACATTTAGCGCGCCCATTAATTGCCAATTGGATTAATCGTCATCGTAAATTAGTTAATATCACTGACCGGTCATCGATACTGTTAGTTGTTTATGTTGCTTTTAGCGAAGCAGTGGTAGAAGGGATATGGCAACGGATTGATGCATTTTCATTATTGATGATATCAATCGTTACCTGTGTGATTTTATTTATTGTTATCGTTATTAACACTACAGCGGCACGCTTATTTGGTTTTAGTAAGGAAGATGAGATAACCATCGTATTTTGTGGTTCTAAAAAGAGTTTAGCTAATGGAGTGCCAATGGCGAATGTACTTTTTCCTGCTGCGACAGTTGGGGTGATATTATTGCCACTGATGATCTTCCATCAAATTCAGCTAATGGTGAGTGCAGTATTAGCGCAAAGGTATGCAAAACGCTTATTGAATAAATAAAATTTAATTCACGCGATGGTTTGGCTAATATCGCGTGAGTTATTATTAAGTTAGAATAAAACCCCATTTTAGTTACAACATACTTAGGTGTTAATTACTTATATTACATCAGCATCTGTGTATATTTTTATTAAGGAGGGGAGTTAAACAGGATGAAATAATTTATAAATCACCCTGTTTTGAAGATAGCGAAGGTATTATCGTATGGCCACTTTCTGGATTAATGCTGCTTTTTCACTATCTGATAAAAATGCCATTGCTAGTCCGTTACGTTGAATTTGCTCAATGTCGCTGAGACTAAGTCCCGCTTGTGGCGCTGCAATTTCATATTCATAAGGAAGTTCAATCCCTTGCACGGCAGGGTCGTCAGTATTAATTGAAGCTAACACACCGTTTGCTAAAAATGTTTTCAATGGATGATTAGCCAAAGAGGTTACTGTGCTAGTTTGAATATTCGAGGTTAAACAGCTTTCAATGCCGATTTGATTCTTAGCCAAATATTCCATTAATGATGGATCTTCAATAGCTTTGACTCCGTGACCTATCCGTTGTGCACCAAGCTCATTAATCGCATGCCAAATGCTACTTGCTCCTGCTGCTTCACCAGCGTGAACGGTAATATTTAAGTCAGTATTTCGAGCTTTTAAAAAGTGGTCTTCAAACAATTTACCGGGAAAACCGAGTTCATCACCAGCTAAGTCTAATGCACATAACTTGTCACGATGGGCGAGAAGTCCAGCGAGTTCAAGTGAGCATGCTTCTTGACCAAATGTACGGCTAAGAATACCAATTAAATTAATTTTGATGTCATATTGGCGACAACCCGCTTGAACACCATCAATAATGGCTTCTACGACTGCCTCAACGGGTAATTGATGTTTCATTGCCATGTAGTAGGGAGAGAAACGTAGTTCTGCATAATCGATGCCAGCTCTGAATGCATCTTCCACATTCTCATGTGCAACACGCTTACAAGCGTCTAGGTTAGCAAGAACAGCAACACCCCAGTCTAGCTTAGCTAAAAAACCAACAAGATCAGCCTCTTGTCCAATGATTTGAACATGGGGCCTTAATGTTTCTAGTTCATATGCAGGCAATTCAATATTGTGTTGCTCAGCAAGCGAAAGAATCGTTTCTGGGCGAATATTTCCGTCAAGGTGGCGATGTAAATCAGTTAAAGGTAAGCGTGTATTTATCACGTAGTGACTCCTTATCTATTTTCTATTCTTATATTGGCTGTTATTGC
The DNA here is from genome assembly GCF_052096715.1 of Providencia sp. NCBI lineage: Bacteria > Pseudomonadati > Pseudomonadota > Gammaproteobacteria > Enterobacterales > Morganellaceae > Providencia > Providencia sp. Next base: position 208,494 of record NZ_JBQDNB010000002.1, on the reverse strand, counting down.
AAAAAAATCAATGTTGAGTCACGCAATATGTGAAATAAATACATTTGTTACATTAAAAATCAGATGCCTGTCACATAATAATAGAGTGGTTATCGATAGATACAAAAACGCCAGTCAATTAATGACTGGCGTTTTATTCATTACTTTATAGAAAAAAGTAAATTATTGAGCAGGAACTGCTTCCGCTTGTGGTGCTATTTCAACAGGTTCAGCACCTTCTGCTTCCATTTGTACTTCTGGTGCAGGTTCTACTTCTGAATTCATATCATCAGCTGGGTTAGACATTACTTTCATTTTAGTCAAGAATTCAGCTAAAGTGAATTTGTCTTGGTTAAAAGTAATATCATTGCCTGCAAATTTAATCGTCATTGTTAAGTCAGTTGCGCTATCGACCATCCAAGGCGATTTCTTCTGTTTTGCTTTCGCAGCACGTTCTTCATCTGTCATGAACATTTCTTCAAACGGAGAAGAGAACATATCAGAAGTTAACATTTGCTGAACACCAGCAAACTCAGTCGTGATTTCATCTTTCATTGCTTTTTTAGCGGCAGCATCAACTGGGACACCTTGGTCTAAAATCATCACTTGAGTCATTGATTCAATAAGCATTGGCTTATTAAGTTTCATGCTAAAGTCAAAAGAGCTGATGAGCTGTTTAATTGCTTCATCTACTTTATTAGACATTGCTAGAGCTGTAATTTCGTCTTGATTCCATTTATTAAACGTTATGTTTAAGTCAATAGAACTTTGGCCAGCTTCGTTTTTCCAAGTAAATGGACTAACAATGAAAACTGGTTTGCTTTTCATTAGTTCTGGCAGTGTTGTACTCATCATTTCCATTGCTAACTTTTCAGTTGCTTGTGATGGGTCACCACTTGCTAGACCTTCGCTAAGAGCTTTGTTGTATTGCTCAACAAATTTACCTAAAGCTTTAGCATCTAATTTTTCAATAGCAACTGTGATCTGGCCTGAACCTAAGTTTTCACCAAGTGCTTTTAAGTCGCCGATGCTGTAGGAAACATTACCTTTAACATCTTCACCGTTAATGGATGTATCACTAGCAATTTTGAAATCTTTAAAAGAGAATTTAGTTTCTGGGATATTGAAATCAGTATCTGCAATGACAAATTCTTGTGTACCTGTATAGAAACCGTACTGTGATTTTTTCACATTAGAAACAAGTTTTAAGCCTTTTAAGGTCATTGTTTCTGATTTATCAGTTTTACCCATCACCAAACTGTCAGTGATTAATGAAGCGTCTACAGACTCTAGGTCAGCTGAAGTAGAGACGTCCAATTTAGAACCACTGAATGATAATGCAACATCATCTTTATTATATTCAACAGGGATAAGTTCTAAGTTAGTATCAATACTTTTAGAATAACCAATTACAGCTGTGCCCGTAATGAATGGTTTACCCTTAGTTGCTTCAAATAGTTCTTTAGTTGTCGCATTGTTGGCTAATTCCATATGAGTTGCAGCCAGTTTTGGCATTAAATTAAATTTAGCAACTTGAGAAATAGGGAATGGACCATGGTCAATATTGGCTTTAAATACGATAGCGTCTGTAGGTGTTGCTGAGTCAGCAGAGCTGATCACGATATCTGCTTGTGAAGAGAAAACACCACGTTTGTAATTTTCTACTTTAAAATTCACGCCCGCTTCAGGGGTATTTACAGCAAAAAAATCGTTGGTTTTAGTAACTACTCTATTGAGTTCATCTTCAACTTTTGAGCCTGTGTACCATGATGCTCCAGTCCATACCACACCTACAGCAACGATAACACCAATCGCGACTAATGACTTTTTCATTATAAACATCCATCCTTTCAGTACGTTTTTAACGCACCTTAAAATATTGTATAAGTTTTATATAACCGTTTTCATATTACTAATAAAAAACAGGTTAAATACAGAATTTGACACTAAATATTAAATACTCGGGCAAGCTTTCCATTACCTTTAATGGAAATACTTTCCTCATAAGCAGGTAAAAATATTGACTCTCCAGAACCAATATTGATGATATCATTACCTGAGCTCAAAACTAACTCACCTTCAATACAAAACAGTATGGAAGCGGTATTGTTATCGACGGCTATTCCCGAATCGTTAATAGAATATATATTAAATGAAAAATCTTCTACTGGAATATTATATTTCCAGATATTTCCATATTTTTCAGGGATGCTCAGTAAATCATCAGCCTTGGTAGGCTTAAAGTCAATGTTAGCAATAAGTTCTGTAATATCAATATGTTTATTGGTTAATCCTGCACGTAGAACATTATCTGAATTCGCCATTACCTCTAAACCAACCCCTTCTAAATAAGCATGGGGTGTTCTCGCATATAAGAACATTGCTTCTCCGGGTTGCAATTCAACAACATTAAGAAGAAGTGGTGAAAATAATCCATTATCTTCAGGATACAGACTCACCATTTGTTTAATGGAGTTCCAAGGTTCACCTTGACGACTATTTAACGCCGCTTTTAACACACCTAATGCAAGTTCTTTTTGTTCTCCAGCAAGATTAAGAATTTGTGCAAAAAGCCTTGCAAGTTTTTCTTCACTCGGTGATTGGACAAACAACTGGATATCAGGATGTGCAGCAGAAACAAAATCAAGTAATTGCGCTATTTCTGACAAAGGGCGAAATGCATTCATTGCTTTAAACGGTGTTAAAGCATAAATCAATTCGGGCTTATGATTGTCATCTTTATAGTTTCGAATAGGGGAGTCTAAAGAAATACCTGCGGCATTTTCTTTTGCAAAACCAACCTCGGCATAAGTCTTATTCGGGTGTACTTGGACAGATAAAGGTTGCGCCGCACATAACACTTTAAATAGATAAGGTAACCGCCCATAGTGCAGAGCGATATTTTTTCCTAGATATTTATCAGGATCACTACTAATAAGCGTTTCAAGCGAAATAACTTGATTTGATTCAGGAACAATAACGTCAGAACTGGCTTTCGGATGAGCACCCATCCAAAGCTCAGCCATGGGTAAATTATTAGGGTTCGATATGCCATACAGCTTAGTAAGTGCTGTTTTACTACCCCAATCATAATGTTGAACTTTATTTATCATTTTAAGCATAGCAAAACTCTCTTCTTTTTAGAAAATCAACTCATTTCCTTTTTACAACAACACAATAAGCTCGACTAAGTCTCATAATTGAAATTCAATTTGTGGCATCATACTGCTCGGTTATTTGCTTACCTGCAAGCAGATGATTCTAAAATCAATTATTCTGTGTATGTATCTAAGGAGATAGTAATGGCAGCCACTCGCATTGAAAAAGACTCAATGGGACCAATTGAAGTACCTGCTGACCAATTGTGGGGCGCGCAAACGCAGCGTTCTTTAGAACATTTCCGTATATCTGTAGAAAAAATGCCCGTTGCTCTGATCCACGCACTCGCTATCACTAAAAAAGCAGCGGCTAGTGTGAATATGGATTTAGGGTTATTAGTTAAAGAACGAGGCGATGCCATCATTGCAGCAGCAGATGAAGTTTTAGCTGGTAAACATCCAACTGAATTTCCTCTCGCTATCTGGCAAACTGGTTCTGGTACTCAAAGTAACATGAACATGAATGAGGTGCTAGCGAATCGTGGTAGTGAAATTCTAGGTGGACAAAGAGGGAATGACCGTCTTATCCATCCAAACGATGATGTAAACAAAAGCCAAAGTTCAAATGACGTATTTCCTACTGCAATGCATGTTGCAGCAGTTGTTGCTATTCGTGAACATCTCTTACCTGAGCTTAGAATCCTACAGAAAACATTGGATGCTAAAGCAAAAGCGTTTAAAGATATCGTTAAGATTGGACGTACTCATCTACAAGATGCAACCCCACTGACATTAGGCCAAGAAATTTCTGGCTGGGCAACTATGTTGGCAAACAGTGAAAAGCATATTGAAAATTCAGTTCCACATGTATGTGAGCTTGCATTAGGTGGCACGGCTGTTGGTACCGGATTAAACACGCATCCTGAATATGCGGTTCGTGTGGCGAAAAAAATCGCGGAGCTAACAGGGCAGCCATTTATTACGGCGCCTAACAAATTTGAAGCATTGGCAACCTGCGATAGCCTCGTTCATGCACATGGTGCACTTAAAGGATTATCTGCATCATTAATGAAAATAGCTAATGATGTTAGATGGTTAGCATCAGGTCCACGTTGTGGTATTGGTGAGATTTCAATTCCAGAAAATGAACCAGGTAGTTCTATCATGCCAGGTAAAGTTAACCCTACTCAGTGTGAAGCTTTAACGATGCTTTGTGCTCAAGTTATGGGTAATGATGTTGCTGTTAATATCGGTGGCGCATCGGGTAATTTTGAACTCAACGTATTCCGCCCAATGTTGATTGATAACTTCTTACAATCAGTTCGTTTATTAGCTGACGGTATGCGCAGCTTCAACGAGCATTGTGCAGTCGGTATTGAACCAAATCGTGAGCGTATTGAAAAATTACTTCACGAATCACTGATGTTAGTCACTGCATTGAATACCCATATTGGTTATGACAAAGCAGCTGAAATTGCCAAAAATGCACATAAAGAAGGGCTTACTTTGAAAGAGTCAGCACTTAAATTGAACTACTTAACTGAAGAACAATTTGATGACTGGGTTCGTCCTGAAGACATGGTTGGTAGCATGAAGTCATAAGCTATTGGAAAAACCAAAGCTTGTTAAATTAGAACACCTGCTGATTTAAAACAGTAGGTGTTTTTTTATTCTTTAACTGATTAGCGTTCTATATATAAATTTAGACGAGGAATAATTAATTCTACCGGTTTTGATTTAGGCCGATTACGAATAGCAATATTATCCATATGATAATCAGGAAGATCGCCGATAACAATGTCTGTAAGCTCTTTGTCTACCGCGAAAACAAACAAAGGTGTGGCACAAGCAAATTGTGTTTGTTTTTGTTGTTCCTTATCCCAAACTCTAGCAATAGGTTGAACTTTAACGGGGCGTTGTGTTTTTAGAACGGCATCATGAGGCAGCGAATGAATAAGAGCTATTTCATTCATCAGTTGTATTTGCCATTGTTCTTTAGGAATGTCACTTGGCCCTCGGCCACTTTCAAAACTGTCTTGCAGACGATTAAGAACCTCTTCTTTAGTCATTTTATTGATTACTTTTTTGTTTGCCCAACCAAAGCGAATGGTATCAATATCAGAAAGTAGGGTGAGGGTACGGTAAGTATTTAGCGTTAATAACCCATGAAGGCTTTCTCTTATAAAATCAAAACGTTGTGATTCGTCTAGTTGAGTTACTATTTTTTTTATTTCAATTTTTAATAAATTAATTTGAGTTATTAATTTATCAAACTGCAGATATCCAGCAGGTGATGTTTCAACACAAATTGCTCCTGGTAATCGTATCGCAGATTTATTACTAACAAGACCTGATTTTTTATGGATAAATAATAGATTTATTAGCTGGATAATGTCATTAAGCGCTTTTTTCCCTGTTACTTTTTCGACTAATATTGAAGATATTTCACTGGTTTCATCACCTTTGAGTATTTCAGGTAAACGGAATACATTAGCTGTAAACATAGATTGCGCTAACAATAAATGACTGAGTTCATTTATGTAGGCTTCTAAATGATTGAAACAATCAATTAAATTTTGCTTATTGTTATTCATGTTTTTATTTAGTTACAACATTCTGTATATGATAAAAAACAAGGTAACATTAGCATTGACGATTATCAATGCTAAACCATAAAAAAGGGGGCTAAAAAGAAAGTACCGATAGATAAACGGTTTCTGAAGTGTCGTGAGTTATTTTAACAGTTCGTAATTTATATCGATATCAATAGCTTGATAAAATGCGTTTTGAGTATCACTTATTGTCCATACCGCTAAAATAACATGATAACCATTGTAATTCTTTGGTAAATCACAGCGATGATGCACTTGAGCCTCTGGTATTTCTAATTTCTCAACCTTGCAAAAGGGGGTTAAATTAAACTGACTTCGAGATAATGGCTGGCTGGCGTCCCAATTAGGATTAGTAATGAAATATTCCCATTTAGAAGTTTTATGTACAGCAGTAAGCCGCCAATAAAAATCGACATTGCTTTGATTTATTTTATTATGCTTCCAACGAGAAGTTTCTTGTAAATCAATTGGATAAAATCTAGCTATGCCTGCACTTGCTAAATGCCCATCAGCAGGCCCTTGTTGGGGGAACCCTTTTAAGCCCTCGACTGATTGTGGCTCATATTGCACAGGGCCGCAGTCAATATTATTTTTTAATTTACATTGATATGCTCGGCTCGCTGGGGATTCAACATACCCGTGAGACCAAACCAAAAAACTGCAACACAGCAATAATGGAAGTAACAGAAATTGTTTCATTGAATATCCTCATCATTTATAGAAAATATAGAGTCTATTAATGATGAGAATAGATAAATTTCATTTTTTATCAGTAGTAAATGATAGGTTAGCAGTTAATTTTTAATTTATAAGCAATCATGGCGCCAAGTAGCAACATAGCCGCTATAAAAATAGCAACGCCATTCCAACCATACTGAGACCAAAATATACCCCCGATAGTCCCAGCGACACTTGAGCCAGTATAATAACTAAATAGGTATAATGATGATGCTTGACCTCGAGCGCGTTTTGCTCTTCGTCCAACCCAGCTACTCGCCACTGAGTGCGCAGCAAAAAATCCGGTAGTCAGTGCAGTCATGCCCAAAAGAATAACCCAAATATTAGGGTGTAATGTTAGTAAAATCCCAATGAGCATAAAGACTAGCGATGCGATTAAAATATTACCGAATCCATATTTTATGGTCAGGCTGCCCGTTTTAGTCGCACTATAGGTACCTGTTAAGTAGATTAACGATAGCATTCCGACTGTAGATTGGCTCAAATTATAAGGTTCTGCTAATAGGCGATATCCAATGTAGTTATACATGGTGACAAAACCGCCCATTAAGACAAAGCCTTCAATAAATAGCCATGGTAACCCTTTATCACGCAAGTGAAGATGCAAGTTAACCCATAAGCTTTTAGGTTTAAGGGAGCTAGCTCTAAAATGTTGAGAAGGGGGTAATAATCGCCAAAATCCGATAGCAGCCAATAAGGCCAATGTTCCCAAAATGACAACCGCAATTCGCCAAGAATAAAAATCAGCAATCACACCCGTCATAAGCCTTCCGCTCATTCCACCAATAGAATTACCACTAATATAAAGCCCCATAGAAAGCGCAACATAGCTTGGGTGAATTTCTTCACTTAAGTAGGTCATTGCAACTGCAGCAACACCACTCAAAGAGAGTCCAACTAAAGCGCGAACAATTAAGATACCCTGCCAACTTTCCATGACAGAACTGAGTAAAGTAAAAAGAGCAGCGCAAGTTAATGAGATAGCCATAACATTTTTACGGCCTATAGCATCTGATATTGGCCCGGTAATCAATAATCCTAATGCCATCAATCCAGTACTTAAAGATAAAGATAAACTTGCTGTTGCTGGCGAAATATTAAAATCTTCAGATAGCAGCGGTAAGATAGGTTGTACAAAATATAACAAAGCAAATGTTGCAAATCCTACGGTAAAGAAAGACAAAGTTACACGTAAATATAAAGCATCATCACGTTGTATATAATGCTTTTTGGGGGGGGCAGGTATAGGTTGATCAGCGTCAAAATCATTAACTGAATGTTTTTCATCGACTGATTGGTCGGAAATTAGACTATTTGATGATTGTTCCATGAATATTCCTTGTCTGATCAACCTCATATCATTTGATTTCGATCAAAGAATAGAAATTTTGCAATCTTTTGTCTAATATATTAATAATAACAAATGATACTTTTAAAATATCAATTAAATAAGAGTACAGCATGAGTATAGAATTAAGACATTTGCGTTATTTTATTGCTGTCGCTGAAGAGCTTCATTTTGGCCGTGCAGCTGAACGCTTACACATATCTCAGCCGCCATTAAGTCAACAAATTCAAATTCTTGAAGAAAAAATCAACGCTAAATTACTTGAACGTAATAATCGGAATGTTTCTTTAACACCCGCGGGGACTATGTTTCTTAAAGAAGCGTACCAAATTTTATCCCAAGTCGATGCCGCTGCAATTAAAGCAGCGCGTATGGAGAAAGGAGAATTAGGCGAGCTCTCAATCGGCTTTACCTCTACAACACCTTTTATGCACAAAGTGACGATGAGCTTACGTCAATATCGAGAAACTTACCCTGATGTATCTATTCATATGCATCAGATGAATACCAAACAACAAATAGCACCCTTGATAACAGGCCGTATTGATATTGGAATTATGCGTAATACGCTATTACCTGAACAACTTGATTATCAACTATTATTTAAAGAACCTTTTATGGTCGCGGTATACGAAGGACATCCGCTATTAGAGTTTGAAAATACAGGCATTGATATCAAGCAACTCGCTAAATATCCGCTAGTTTTTTTTGAAAGAGAAGTTGGCACTGCGCTTTACGATGAAATTAGCCAATTACTCGCTTCTGCCGGCGTGGTGCCAACAATATCTCAAGAGGCAGGGGAAGCCATGACGATTTTAGGTTTAGTCTCCGCTGGTATGGGAATTTCCATAATTACGGAATCATTTACGCGAATGAAAATTGATGGTGTACGATATATAAAATTAGCTAATATTAAAACGGTTTCTGAAGTGTGGTTAGTTTACAATACTCGTAGAGTTCTACCTGCCGCCGCTAAAAAATTAACCAATTTACTACTTGCAAATATTGTTGGTACTCTGAAGTGATCGAGATCACACTTACTGTGCATGTGAAATCATTATTACACATATTAAGGCATAATAACTAATTGCTTTGTAAAGGATTTGGGCGCTAGCCATGTTAAATCAAACCGGTCATATTGACCAAATTAAACAACTAAACACTGGAATAGTGTATCAAGTCATTGATCAACATGGTCCAATCTCTCGTATTTCACTATCTAAACAATCTCAGTTAGCACCAGCAAGTATTACCAAAATAACACGTGAACTAATAGATGCACATTTAATAAAGGAACTTGAATTTCCTGTTTTAGGCCTACGTGGTAGACCAGCGATTGGATTAGTGGTTGAAAGTGAAGGTTGGCAATTTCTTGCAATTAGAATTGAAAATCAAAAGGTTAACATTGCACTTAATGAAATAAATGCTAGAACTCTTGCTGAAAATGAATATCCATTTCAAGTGCGAAACAATACCGAGTTTTGTGAATCTCTTTCATCGCTAATTAGTCAATTTTTTGAATCCAATCAACAGTATCTAGAGCGTGTCACTGCAATTAGTATTTTATCTGATGGTATTTTAGACTCTCATTCAAAGATTATTTATCGATTGCCCAATTTTGATATAAATAATTTACATATTGGTGAATACTTAACAGAAAAAATAGGTCTTCCAGTTTATCTGCATTCATCAGTAAATGCTTTGGCATTAGCCGACCATTTTGCAAACTCTGCGAACCGAGTGGCAAATGTCATTTATCTACAATTAGATAAAATAGTTAATGTCGCCGTATTAAATCATAGCCAAATTTTGGAAACAAATACTCACCGCCCAATTCTTTTTGGTCATATTCAAGCAAGTAAAAACAATGATAGGCAATGCTATTGCGGGGGGGTTGGTTGCTTAGAAGCGCTTGTTTCAATGCCTGCGATTATACAGCAAGCACAAGCCTTACTTACAGATTTTCCATTATCAATATTAAATAATGGTTTAATATCACTAGAATCCATCTGCCATGGAATATTAAAAGAAGACAAATTATGTCTCTTTCTAATAGACAAAGTTGCGGAGCAACTCGCTACACCTTTAGCTATGATGGTAAATATCTTTGGAACTCAGTTAATTTTAATCAATTCACCATTAAATTCTGTATCAACTGTCTTTTTTTCTCGCTTATATACTTATATAAGTCAGCAATCAACTCCTCTGTATCATTTACATTTACAGATAGAAAAATCTAAATTTTCCATAAAAGAAAGTGAAACCTCATTAATTAAACAGTCATTATATGATGGTTCTTTGCTACTGCAATTATTACAAGGCTAATATCTATTAATAAACTTTTCGCTATCTTGCATAAAATTGAGCTAACGCAAAATTATCAATTTCCCATTCTAATAAACTGAATCCATATCATTTTTACAGCCTTTTGCTGCACAGTCTGTCACTTCAGGATAGAAATACCATGATGAACCTATTTATTACCGGGACAGATACAGATGTCGGGAAGACAGTATCGACGCTTGCAATATTGCAGGCTCTTAATCACCAAGGAATTAAAGCTGTTGGATATAAGCCAATAGCAGATCAATGTATTGATACTCCGGAAGGAACCAGGAATAAAGATGCATTACTCATTCATAGCGTATCTAAAAATCTCGTTTCTTATGATGAAATTAATCCAGTAAGGATTGTTGATAATTATAATCATAAAAACATCATAGATTTTAGTAAAATCAAACATGGGTTAGAACATCTTAACGACCAATGTGATGTTGTTGTAATTGAAGGTAATGGCGGTTGGCGTTATTTGTTAGATGACAATACTTTTTATGCAGATTGGCTTAAAGAAGAAACCGTTGGGGTGATCCTTGTTGTTGGTATTCAAAATGGCTGTGTGAATCATGCGCTATTAACCGCTGATGCTATTAGAGCTGACGGCTTACCGATTGCAGGGTGGATTGCGAATAGAATTAACCCGGGTTTAGCTCACTACGCACAAATCATTGAGAGACTACAGCAACATATAAAAGCTCCATTATTAGGCGAGATCCCTTATCTATTAAGGCCTGAAGAAAGAGACTTAGGTCATTATCTAGATTCAGAAAAACTGCAAAAGTCCATAAGGCGTTCTGCTCAGTAGTATGTCTAATAGAAAAGGGCGCTTAGCGCCCTTTAGTGTACTTTAAAAGTAAAAAATGATTAATGACGAGTATAAATGATTTTATAAGAATCATTTTGACAATGACCTACCACTTGTCCTTTTGATGGGTCGACCTCATCATTTGGGACAGCGACTAAGCTAAAATTATCCGCAGGTACGCCATTATTAATAATTTTCTGTTTAATCTCTTCAATTACGCTTTCACATGATGCTTGAGCGAAAGCAGGTGCAAGTACCATTAAAAATAATGGTATTAAAATTTTCTTGTACATGAAACCTCCCGATTAATGAATAGATTGTAAATCAATATATTATGGTCTTGCTAGGGGGCGACCGGTGCTTACATCAAGGCAGCGTTTAGTACTAGGCTCCCAATATGCATTCAAGTTAACGCTTTTTTCACAATTATCTTTTGCATCAAAAGCTGAGTCGATTTTATCAAACTCTTTTTCGGTACGCGTATTCACTTTAGAACGTAGCATTCGTGTCTCATCCCATTGCTGCTTTTCTTGACGAGCTTGTTCTTTATTTAACGAATCGTCGCCTTTACCCACAGAAACACAAGTGCTACCCGCAGTACAAGAGGTATTTGCTTGCGCCGATGATACCCAAAGTAACGGTAGGCAAAAACATATTGCAGCGAAACTATTTTTTAAAAACTTTTGTGATGAGCTCATATCAATTCCTTACTGACCTAGATAGTTAAACATAGTATAGCTAAAAGTAGCCAGTTTCGTCTTTATAGAATAGTACGAAAGTTATTGCTCTTTATGTATAGTTAAACCTGCAAAAGTTTGACATACGGGCATCAATTCTAATGTATTTACATTCATACGGGCAGGGAGGGTTGCCACCCAAAACACTGTTTCTGCAATATCATCTGGCGTTAGTGCGTCTGCACCTTTATAGATATTTTCTACTTTACTATCATCACCTTTAAAACGAACATTTGAGAATTCAGTACCTCCGACTAAACCAGGCTCAATGTCGGTTACGCGAATTTTTTTACCTTGTAGATCAGCACGTAAGCCTAAAGAAAATTGTTTCACAAAGGCTTTGGTTGCACCGTACACATTGCCACCTTTATATGGCCAAGTTGCGGCGGTTGAACCAATATTAATAATATGGCCGTGATTATTTTCGACCATTCCTTGCAAAATTTCGTAGGTCATATTAACCAAACCTTTAGTATTGGTATCTATCATGACTTCCCAATCATCAGGGTTCGCATTAAATGCAGGCTCTAGACCTAATGCAAGTCCTGCATTATTGACTAATATATCAATCTTTTTAAGATTAGCCGGTAAATTAGCCACCGCATCTTGGATTGCTTTCCTATCTTGCACATCAAGAGTTAAAGGATAAAAATTCTCACCTAATTCATTACGTAGAGCATCCAACCTTTGGGTTCTTCGGCCTGTGCCAATAACGGTGAAGTTATGTTGTATAAATTTACGTGCGATTGCTTCACCAAAGCCAGAAGTTGCACCTGTCACTAGTATAATCATGAATACCTCAAGGTTTTTATTGTTGTTCAATCATAAGTTCAATAGTAAATCCATTCTAACGCTATCTCGACTTAACTACAAAAACCAAATAATCTGAACTTACGGTTATCCGTTACCGGTGTAACTTTATAAATGAAAGTCGACAATATTCGGTTGGTTAAGAAAATCCAATTAAGTAAAGATGTAGTGACGATTAAGTGCGAAGAAAATAATGGGCTTACTAAATATTGATTAGAACACATTCAGTTTATGGATAGGATCTGACTTTAAAGCCTAAAAATAGCAACATGATTAATCAGCCAGAACGCTGGATTTCTTCATTTCACATCTAGGTTCGCATAATGCATATTATGTTAAATTGACTAAATGAATTACTGAACATTCATGCTATAACCATTATATTGGGGATCTGCGTAAAATCCCCAATATGTTCTTTGGGCTCATTGTCTTGACTTAGCTTTAGAAAAACATTTTCTAAATAAGATGAAGTCTCAACCTATTATTTTAAGTACTCATTAAATATATGCGAACCTAGGATACGAATCACTTCTGAGCGCTCCTCTAAGGAGGTATCCCCTTTTCTAACATAAATGCTGATAAATACAGGTTCATGATCATTTGACCAGACCATCGATGTTATACCCCTGATCCCATAATCACTTGCACCTGATCTATCTGCAATTTTCCATCCTTTAGGCAGAGATGCTCTAAGCATATTGTCAGCGACTTTGTTATTCATCATCCATTCTTTTAATTGATCTTTGGATGCATTACTGAGTACTTCTCCAGTCAAAATATTCTTTATACTTAGGCTCATCGCATTCGGAGTCGTTGTATCACGCAAATCATCTACGGGATTTGTAGATTCTGATCGACCCAGCCACAAATAGCCTTAACAGTGACCAATAAGCTCCCCCCTAGTTCCGTCAATTTATATTCAACTTTAGGTGGTACAACTGGATAGACATGACGAGATATAAGACCATCTCGCTCTAATTGTCGTAATGTTTGTGTCAACATTTTTTGGCTAATACCATTAATATGCTTACGTAATTGGGTAAAACGAAGTTTTTCATTTTTCCCCAACGCATCAATAACGAGTAATGTCCATTTATCTGCAATTCTATCTATTACCTCACGAGCCAATAATTGTGAACGAGAGTTTGTATCTGTAATCTTCATGGTTTCCATCGAGAAACTCCGTATGAAAAAAGTGCCTACTTCCTATTTATAGCATGGTCTCTTATAGTAACCGAGAAAACGTAACCCAAGGAAATTAATCATGCGCGCACTAATAAAAAATAATTTTAGCAATAGTTTCTTAACCATTGGCTCAAAACAAGACCCTATTTTATCTGATGATCAGCTATTAATTAAAGTAGAGGCCTTTTCACTAAATCGAGCTGATTATCTCTACCTAAATATGCCTGAAATAGATTGGACAGTAGGCATTGATTTTGTTGGTACAGTAATTAAATCGAACTCTATAATTGAAGACATTCCTATAGGATCTCGAGTCATGGCACATAGTCCCATTGGCGGTGGTGGCGCTGAATTAGCATCCGTCAACGTGAATAATGTAATTAAATTACCAAGTAATATTGATATATCAACAGCAGCAGCATTACCGCTTTCAGGCCTAATGGCTTTAAGAATGCTTCGTGAAGCAAAAATAAAATCTGGTCAAAATATATTAATTACAGGCGCAACTGGTGGCGTTGGCGCTATAACAGCTGAGTTAGCTATACAAGCTGGAGTGAACGTTACCGTACTTACTCGCGATATATCAACTGCTACATATTTGCGCGAATTAGGTGCGGATATAGTGTCATCACTTGATAACCTATCGAAACAGTTTGATGTAGTCTTTGAATCTGTTGGCGGGGAAATTATTGCTAAAGCAATTAAAAATCTTAAAAGAAACGGTCTTATTCTTTGGTTTGGTCAAGCAAGTGGTCAACCTGCTCAACTCGATTTTTTCAGTTTATTCGGGGGACATGAAAGCATGACTTTAAAGCATTTTGTGTATAACGACCTTCCGGATATAGATGATAAAGCTGATCTTTCAGAATTATTAAAACTCGTATCTGATGATAAATTACATCTAGATATTGAAGTGAATAATTGGTCAGAAACAGGAAAAATCTTGCAAAAAATAAAAGAGGGACAGTTTAGACGTAAAGCGGTATTTATGGTGGAATAAAATCAGTCTGTCACCTCCATAATTTAAGCGTGAAGGCAGAACTTATTATGTAAACAATATTAAAAAGTTAACTCTTTCAATCAAGCCTCTACACTCTGATGACATTGTAGTTAATCGATAAAATATTTTGTTTATTCATGCAATAAGCATCTTCTACCCAAAAAGCCAACTCCACACAAGCTGTTGGCCTTTAAAGCAAAATGATACTAATTTTTATCAATCTGATAATTGTAATGGGATATTTGTTTATTAATGCTCAAATTAAAATAGACTCACTTTGTTTACATATCCTTTGTGCCAATCAACATGCACTAAACGCCCTTTTTTATCAAAAAAACACCAATGATTGGGTGTTGAACGAAAACTTGGTGCTGCTGTCATTTGCCATTGCATATCAAAGCAACAATAATGACTTGAATTATATAAACGAAAAGTAGTGATATCACTTTCTTGCCAATAAACTAAAGTTCCTGCTTCTATTTTTACTCGGAGCGATTCTCGAGCTTCTTTAGATAATGACGAAGGTAATTCAAGCTCCATTTTATATTGTGACATTGAATATGATAGCTCGATTTTATTGTCATTTAGAATATAAAATATATTAGATGAAATATCATAATGGTGGTTTTCATATTCTGGAGAAAACACCTTCAAACTGACTGAGGTATAAATGATGACTGACAACAAACTAAAAGGTATTTGTGATGAGCCAGTTAACACCGTTACAACTCTTTAAATGTCTCTCTGATGAAACCCGCTTGACCATTGTTCTGCTTCTCAAAGAAGCGACAGAGCTGTGTGTGTGAGAGCTGTGTGAAACACTGGACTTACCCCAGCCCAAAATATCACGCCATCTCGCCATGCTAAGGGAGAATGGCATTTTACATTGAGTATCTTCAATTTGTAAATTTTCACTAACTTTGACAAACATCACAAACCACTCACCAAAAATGAAACAATACATCCGAGTTATCGAATGTGTAATACGAATTAGTTACATTAAGGTGAAAAAGAAATGACAATACAAACATGGCATATCTGATTGATACACCATGTTTGTATTTATAGTGGAATTAGAGATTATTGGCCAGTTTACTCAGTTTACTCAGTTGCTCTACGCCTACAGGCTCTATTGCCTGCTGAGAAATAACCGCAACTTGATTAGCATAACGTGTTTCCACATCCCTAATCAGTGGTAACTCACGGTTCGCCCGGGTAATAAGAAAAGGTGAACTTGGGGCAGCGGCAGCCAAGCTGCCATTTATCACCCATGCCCAAGGTTCAATATTTGCCCGGCGCAAATCCTCTTGTAGATTAGCGGCTTCCAATACCGGTGTTGTTTCAGCCAACGTGACTATCATAACCTTCGTTTTTTGAGGGTCCTGTAACTGTCTCATTGGTGTTAAAACATCTTCACCCCCCTGCCCCATCTGGCGTACCATTTCTCTATGGTAAGTACCCGTAGCATCTAGCAGCAATAAGGTATGACCAGTTGGGGCCGTATCCATAACAACAAATTGATGGTCAGCTTCTTTAATAATTCGCGAAAACGCCTGGAATACCGCAATCTCTTCTGTACAAGGTGAACGTAAATCTTCCTCCAATACGGCCAGTCCCTCAGCATCAAGTCCTTTGCCTTGATTATCCAAGACAAACTGACGGTATCTCTCTGTCTCGGCTTTGGGATCGATACGGCTGACCGTCAGGTTATCCAAAGAACCATCCAGCGTATAAGAAAGATGAGCAGCGGGATCGGAAGTGGTTAAATGAACCTTATGGCCACGTCCTGCTAGTGCAACGGCAACGGATGCAGCGACGGTGGTCTTACCTACGCCGCCTTTTCCCATCATCATCACTAATCCATGACCTTGTTTACTCAGATCAGAGACCAATGTTTCAAGAGGTGGAAAAGCAATATCCTCAAAGGTTGCCCGGTTTGTTTCAAGGGAGTTCTCAGCGATCGGTGAAAACAGTGCACGCAAAGATTCAACGCCCATTAAGTTAAACGGTTTTAAAGCCAGCTGAGTTCGGGGTAAATTAGCCAAATTCTCAGGCATTTCATTTAATGCACGAGCCTCTCGCTCAACAATACTTTGAGCCAACGCGTCATTCTCTGCCGCTTCAGGTGGAAGAACGCCATTAATCGCTAAATGCTGTTGTTGAATACCAATATGATAAAGCTCCTCATAAGTATGAGAGACCTCTTTTAAGGTAGAAGATTGGGCTCTGGCCACCAATACCAAGCGAGTTTGCTCAGGATTGGACAATGCCGCAACAGCATCTGAATATTGAGTTTGATTCTTCTCAAGCCCAATTAAAGGCCCTAAATTAGCTGCGGCATCTGGATTCGCATCCAGATACCCTGACCATGCACCCGGTAACTCCAACATCCGAATAGTATGCCCGGTCGGTGCCGTATCAAAAACAATGTGATCAAAACGCTCGCGTAAATCAGTATTCGTCAGTAAATCAGTAAACTCATCAAATGCGGCAATTTCAGTAGTACATGAACCCGATA
This sequence comes from Providencia sp., assembly GCF_052096715.1. Taxonomy (NCBI): domain Bacteria; kingdom Pseudomonadati; phylum Pseudomonadota; class Gammaproteobacteria; order Enterobacterales; family Morganellaceae; genus Providencia; species Providencia sp. The sequence continues at coordinate 191,327 of NZ_JBQDNB010000002.1, read as the reverse complement.
ATTGTTCTTCGATACTGCTGAGCACATCAGCAGGCATCATATCTCGTACGGGATCTAACACTCGGTTGCGATAGGCTTGCGCAGCGACCATTGGGTCAACTTCCATTGCGAATAGATTATTGACCTTTTCAATCTTAATAATCTGATGTCCTATCGTTTGATCAAATACCTGCCCGACGTTTGATGCTGGATCGGTACTTACTAATAAAATACGTTTCCCTTTATCCGCTAATGCTACTGCTGTCGCACAAGCTAGAGAAGTTTTACCTACGCCACCTTTACCGGTGAAAAAGATAAATGGCGGTATGTTTTGCAAAAATAGTGGTGTCATATTCTTTACCTATCAATTCTTATCTATCAATTAACGTGAATCATGGTCAATTACGGCATACGTGGAACGTTGCAGCATGAAGGAGGAAAATCCTCAGTCGATTTATCGACATCAACGCCAGACCAGCGCTTCAATTCATCGCGTACCGGCAGTCGCCCAGCAAGTACGATTTGTCCATTAACCAGTACCAATGGCAAAGATTGCTGACCTGAGTTAGTAAGAAAGTCCTTAACTGCAGCATTTGAGACAAAGGCCGCAGGTTGTTTCAGCAGATTAAAGCGTTCGACACGAATCCCCTGCTCTTTGCACCAATCCATATCCGCATTGAAAGCTAATGATTTCTCATCAACCACAACGCTACTGGTTGCACAGCATCCGGCAGGTTCATAAATAGAAATGGTATTCATCGGTATTTCTCCTCAGTGAATTAAATTGCTCTTGATAAGCTTCACTGAGGTAAACGGATGAAGTAGGAAAAGGATGCAAAAACTGTTTTTAAAATCGAAAATTTATTGATCATCGTGTTTATGACAACAAATTGAGGTGTCATCGGCAAATTCAATCTGACACTCTGACAGCATGATCTCTTTTAACTTAAGCCGGGCTCGAAGCAAGCGTGACTTAAAGGCAGGCAGGCTTAGCCCCATCTGCTCAGCAATCATTAGCTGTGGAAATCCCTCAATATCACATGCCTGTATAATGTATTGGTCTTGCTCCGATAACTTCTGCAAGGTTTGAGGTAGACACGTCGTGAGTTTCTCAATTGGCTGCGTATCACAGTCTAATATGGGTAGTTCTTCAGATAATTCCGTGAACTCCCTATTTTTACGCCAGTTATCAATCAACATGTTCCTTGCTGCTTTAAACAGCCAGGCGCGAGGATTGTCCATCGAACAAAAACTGTCAGCAATGATTCGCGCCTTTAAAAACAGGTCTTGCAAGTAATCCTTAGCCTGCTCGCTGTCGCTTAAACGGCCAAGAAAAAACAGATAAAGTTCCTGTTCATGCTGACACCAGAAGGTTGTCATACAGTGATTGAACTGCTCAATGTTGGTCAGTGTATCAAAATTACTTTTCATCGGTGCAACACTCATCTGTCAGGAACATCATAAGCTCATTGAGCCGCTCATATTCAGGAATGCAATACAACATGCGGCTGATACGGTTTTGGCGAATCAAACCCACCGAGATCAGCGCTGAGAGGTGATGGCTAAGGGTTGAATTTGGTACCCCGAGATTTTCCTGTAATTCACCAACTGGTACACCTTTTTTACCCACCTTAATCAACTGCTTATATACCTGTAAACGGGTTGGGTGGCCTAGCTCTTTCAGGACTTTAGCCGCATCATCAATGTTCATGTTTCCCCCAAATTCTATATTTCCATTATTCTGGAAATATAGAAGGTTGTCGACAACTTTATCGATGAGTTATTCCTAAAAACGAATGAACCTTACTTACAGGCGATACTTATGGGGGGGACATAAAGTAAGCCCCGTCAGCCTTGTTGGCGAGAAATTAACAATTGAAGGTGGAAGTCAGTGAGTTCCGTGTCCAGTTGACCCAGAATACCCTATAGATGATTGAAATCGTCAGAGCTAGTGATTAGAGAATTGTTAAAACAGCGTAGAAACTAATTTTGAACGCGCAGCCATTTTCCCAATACTTCATGTACACAATGCTGACAGAGCTCTAGTTCAATATGCTGGCCGTCACCGAAAATCGATCCATAGCCCGCACGCCGATCACATCGATCGCATTGTAGTTCTTGCACTAGCAAAATTGTTTTGCCTGTAAAATCATCATTTATCTACAACAAATTAATGAAAGGAATATAGTCTTACGAATAATACTATCTTATCATTGATGTACATACTTATATGCGGTATTACATCGGCTATTTCTCTTCCTGTTCGCATTTTTACGATGGTAATAAACATTTAAATACCCCTTTATTGGTTCTGAATCGATGCCAGTTATGGCTATTGTAGCAGAATATACGAAACTAGGCAGAAACCAGCTTGTTCTCAAATCCCTGCCTTTTGTTTTGGTATAACTACCCTTCCCGATAATAAAAATATTGTGATTTAAATAACAGATTTCAATAAAGTTAGTTAACTTGAATATTAGCTCTAATAAAGTTGAAGCTTCATGAAGTGATATTAGAATGGATGATTTCGTGAAGTAAATTTTAGTTCATGAGATGTAATTTACTGATTATTTAAGAAAAATCATCATGAACAAACTTGAGTTCCGTAGAAGTTAAATTGCCTGTGACGGTAAATAACTCCATATTCCAGATCCATCCATCGATAAATCAATGTATTAGTAATTTCTGATATTCCTCCCGTTTCTTGCATTAGGAGCATAGTACACTTACTTCATATCCATATAGATTACAGACTTAATTTCATGTTCTTCCCCCTGTCCCATCTGGCGCACCATTTCTCTATGGTAGGCACCTGTAGCATCTAAATGAAAAATAACAACCAATAATTTCATGAGATGTCTTTCAATGATTTAGCGCTTCAAAGCCCTATTTAATTAATTTGGAAAATTTAATGATTTAGTTTCATCAATAAACTAAAGTTGTCTCTTATTATATAAATTAAGACTATTAACGCTATGCATAACTTTTTAATTATTATACCTGACGGTGGAATATTATTTGAAGCAACGGGTATCGCTGATATTCTCATGCACGCTAACAATTTGCGCCCAGCAGATATTCAATTCCCACTTTATCAGGTCACTATTGCGACTACGCAACCATATCACGTAATTAATGGTGCTTCTGGGCTTAATTTACTTGCGGATCAGCGGCTCTGTGATCTAGAACCTAGCCTTCCCCGCGATACTATAATGGTCACAGGAAGAGGACAAAGTGAAGAGGAAGATAACAATATCGTTAATTGGCTTATACAGGCGGCTCCACATACAGAACGAATTGTTTCAATCTGTGGAGGTGCAATGTTACTTGCCAAAGCAGGTTTACTCAACGGCCGCCATGCTACGACACACTGGCGGTTAATTGATACTCTCCAATCCCATTATCCGTCAATAACGGTTGAACGAGGCCCTTTATATGTTCAAGATGAAATGATTTGGACATCCGGTGGCGTTAGTTCAGGTTTAGATCTTACTCTTGCGTTGGTTGAAACTGATTATGGATTTAATCTGGCTAGAGACGTTGCTCAAGATCTCGTTCTGTTTTTACATCGTCCTGGAGGGCAAGCACAGTTTAGCCGATACTTACTAAATCAGGCTGATAGCGGACCTATCAAAGACCTTCAAACGTGGATAACAGATAATCTCAGTAATGATTTGTCTGTTGAAAATTTAGCTGAAAAAATCGCAATGAGCCCTCGTAATTTTACTCGAGTCTTCACTAGAAAAACGGGGATTACTCCAGCAAAGTATGTTGAAGCAATTAGATTAACTACAGCCCGACAGTACCTTGAGCAAACAAGTTATCATATTGAAAAAATTGCGGATATTACAGGTTTTGGTACAAGCCTGAATCTTCGCAGGGTTTTTGAGCGCAATCTACATGTGACGCCAACGGAATATCGTGAACGTTTTCATTCACGCAATATGGCATAAATTGATTCTTTGTTGTCATTTACGCCAAACCCGTTCGGGATTAGTATTGCCCCAGTTCAATAAATTCAGGAGTATCTATCATGGTTAAAATTGGTATCAACGGATTTGGCAGAATTGGCCGCAATGTTCTTCGAGCCGCCTTAGGCCGCGATGATTTTCAAGTTGTAACTATTAACGATCTTACCGATAGCAAAACACTTGCTCATCTTCTCAAATATGATTCACTTTCAGGTACGTTAAACGCTGATATTAAAGCAGGTACAAATCAAATATTAGTAAACGGGGAGGTAGTCAGTGTTTTTTCAGAAAAAGACCCTGCAATGATCCCGTGGAGTAGCGTTGGTGTTGATATCGTTATTGAATCTACTGGTTTTTTTACCAATAAAGCTCAAGCTGAACTTCATATCACGAAAGGTGGTGCAAAGCGAGTCATCATTTCTGCTCCGGCAACAAATGAAGACATCACTATCGTAATGGGTGTCAATGATAAACATTATGATGCCACTAAGCACAAAGTTGTCAGTAATGGCAGTTGCACAACTAATGGCTTAGCACCTGCTGCACAAGTTTTACACCAAGTGTTTGGTATTGAACATGGTCTTATGAATACGACACATGCATATACTAATAGCCAGTCTTTGCACGACCAGCCTGAAAAAGACCTACGAGGAGCACGCGCCGCAGCAATGTCTATTGTTCCTTATTCTAGTGGTGCGGCAAAGGCTATCGGTAAAGTTATTCCTGAATTAGATGGCAAAATGACTGGTTATTCTTTACGTGTTCCAGTCCCTGTTGTATCTATTGTAGACTTAACTGTGAATCTTAAACGCGAAACGACGGTAGAAGAAATTAATGCTGCATTTCGTAAAGCGGCTGAATCTGGCGAATTAAAAGGCATTTTAGGTTATAATGATGAACCTCTGGTATCAGCAGATTATCGTGGTGATACTCGATCATCAATTATTGATGGTCTCTCTACATTAGTTATTGGCGGGAAACTGGTAAAAATACTAGCTTGGTACGATAACGAATGGGGTTTTTCGAACCGCCTGATCGACTTAGCTTTATTAATGGAAAAACGTGGTTTATAAGCTTTTAATCAGCTGAAGCGGCAAAACCAACATTAACCTTGTCCATACTCACCTTCTATAAATGGACAAGGTCACGCCCTTTTGTTCTTTCATTATTGATGCATTGAAAAGCTCCTCCCTACTTCCTAGCCCTGTAATTAGCAAATCGATTAAAATTATATTCATTGCGACAGCAGGATTGAACTGCCCTTCTTTTACTCATATCGTAAGCTTCAAGTGTGTTTTCAGCCCCTTGAATAACTGACATATTTTGATATGTTAATTATTTGATAAACACATATATCGGCCTACACTATATACATCATTTCTAATAAAACAGTATCTATTACTTTATAGGTACTTAAATATAACAAAAACTAATCGCTGGGGAATGAAATGGATACTGAATACGATATAGTCATCATAGGTAGTGGACATAATGGACTTGTGGCTGCCGCAGTGCTTGCGACAGCAGGACTAAGAGTTGTTGTTTTAGAAAGTGAAAATGATATTGGCGGCGCTTCTCGTACCGCTGAAATAACACAACCGGGATTTCATCATGACCTTTATGCAACCAATATTGGTATGTTTTTAGGTTCACCTTTTTATCAAGAATATCAAAAAGAACTACATAACAACGGATTTGAAATTGTCACCAGTGATAAACCCTATTCCAATGTTTTTCCTGATGGTGACGGTATTGGCGTATATCAAGACTATAATAGAACAGATGCCATGCTTCGAAAGTATTCGAATAATGATGCTGATGCTTTCTGGAAATTACTTAACTATTTTCAAAAAACATCAGAACATTTTACTCCGTTGATGCAAATGGAGCTCCCTTCTTTTAAAGCAGCACGCCAGCTATGGTCAATGACTCGGCATCTTGGCCTATCCGACTCACTTAGTCTAATTCAATTACTACTCAAATCTACTCGTGAATTTTCAGAAGACTGGTTTTCTCATCCCAAAGTCCGCGCATTATTTATTCCATGGGCATTTCACTTAGATTATGGTCCCGATATTTCAGGAGGAGCTACTTTCTCTTTTGTCGAAGGTATGAGTGACTATTTACATGGATTATCCATCAGTAAAGGTGGCGTGGGTAACTTGATAAAAAGTATAGCCAAAATTATTGAAAATAATGGTGGTTCAATATTAACGGGTCAGAATGTTACTGAAATTATCGTCGAAAAAGGTAAAGCAATTGGAATAAAAACAGAAGATGGGCAATCATTCGGGGCTAAAAAAGCGGTTATAGGCAATATAGCGCCAACACAAATAGTCAATACGTTGATAAAAGAAGAGCATTTGCCCGGTGAATATATACAAAAAGCAAAAAAATATCGGTATGGTGCTGGCACGATGATGCTGCACTTTGCTTTAGATGGCCATTTAGAATGGAATGCTGGAGAGGATTTTTCTAATTTTGGATATGTACATATCGGACCTTATACTGAGGATATAGCGACTACATTTAATCAAGCTCAGAATGGAATATTGCCTCATAATCCAATGCTTGTCGTGGGTCAACAAAGCCGACATGATAAAGCTCGAGCGCCAGAAGGTAAAGAAACGCTTTGGGTTCAGGTGAGAGCATTGCCATACGCACCAAACAGTGATGCTTTAAATGAAATTCAAATTAGTAATTGGGATTCTATGAAACAACAATACGCTGAACGTGTTATTGATAAAATCTCATTATATGCCCCTAATATTAAACAACAAATTTTAGATTATTCGGTTCTTTCACCTGAAGATCTAATGCGAAATAACAGAAATCTTGTCAATGGTGATAGTGTTTCTGGAAGCCATCATATTAATCAAAATTATATATTTAGACCTTTTCCCGGATATTCCCGTTATAAGACACCGATTAAAAATTTATGGGTGATCGGCGCAGCAACATGGCCTGGTGCTGGGTTAAATGCAATATCAGGTTACCTTGTCGCTAAACATATTTTAAAAAACCACTAATTAGGTCCTTATATGATTTACGTTTTTGGTCATCAAAATCCCGATAGTGACAGTATTTGTAGTGCAATTGTTACAGCTGATTGGTTAAACAGCCAAGGAAAGCTAGCAACGCCATTTCGTCTAGGTGAAATCACGCCGGAAACCGCTTTTATTTTACAGCAAGCTAATGTAGTTCAACCCGAACTTCTCAATATAGCACTGAATGAAAAAACAGTTTGGCTCGTTGATTTTACCGATGCAGAACAAGGACCTCCCTCTTTAGCTTTCAGTAATATCATTGGTATTATTGATCATCACCGGCTAGGAACCGTAATGACACAAAATCCACCAGACGTTTGGATACGTTCGGTTGGTTGTTGTGCCACAATCATCTGGCAAATACTTACTCTCGAAAACCAACAGCCTATTTCCGCTTCTCAAGCTACCTTGATGTTAGGCGCGATACTGAGTGATACCGTCAACCTTACATCATCGACAACTACTGGCCATGATATCGCTGCGGTAAAATCTCTGTCTGCTATTTGCCAACTAAACTATGATGAATTTGTTCAAGGTTTGCTTGCCGCTAAAACTGATATTCATGGATTATCGGCTGATTATCTTCTTATGAAAGATGCTAAACGCTATCAAATCAGCGGTTTTTCAGTTCTGATTTCCCAAATTGAGCTCACCTCAATGTCTGCAATTGAAGCTATTCTTCCTGAGGTTCTAGTTCAATTAGCCAAACAAAATCAAACAGGCAACTTTGATATTGCCGTATTGGTAGTCACGGATATTTTTAAGCAAAACTCAACATTATATTTTTCACAAGACAATCAATTCCACTTCAGTAGTGTTTCCCTACTTGGATTCATTAGTAGGAAAAAAGATATATTGCCTTGGCTTACGAGGACTATTTTAACGTCTTCGGACTAATTAGAGCAAAAGTGACGTTTTTAGATACTGATATTCTTGAAAAAATATTAATCCCGCTGTTGATTCAGCGGGTAGCCCAGATATTGACCCCGAATGGTTAAAAATATCGCCGTGAAATTAATCAATAATCCATTATACGGTGCTATGGCAGGCACCATTTTTAATCTCGATGGTCGTTATGTTAAATTCATTATTGAAGTTTCACATAAGATGTTTTACACCGTAAATAATTAATATACGTTTGCATCTGACCTTCCATTGTCATTTATCTTTCTTTCTTGTAACCTTCCCGCCTAAATCCCATTATTTTATAACCTGAAGACAGGACTACCCATGACCGAACATTTAAATAAAGATCCTTTACATGGCGTAACGCTTGAAATGCAGGTCAATGCTTTAGTGGCAAGATATGGTTGGAGTGAGCTGGGAAAATTAGTCAATATTAATTGTTTTAAAAAAGACCCCAGTGTTAAATCAAGTTTAAAGTTTCTTCGCCGTACACCATGGGCTCGCGCTGAAGTCGAAGCACTTTATCTCGATTCCCTTGAGGATGATCTTATTGATAAATCAAATGGAAATGATTTTGACCCTTGGGGCTTACCTAGAAAGTAATGTCTCTGAAAATTTTAGTCCTAGTTTAGAGAGCCGGGTAATTATTATCGGGTATGAATATCTATATAAAATCACTACGGATAATTTGTTTGATATTACTTGCAGCGTGGGATATTAAAAATAAATCATGGAAACTATAAAGCCCTTCTCAGGGCTTTTAAGCGGGTTATTTTAACGATACCCTCGACTATGATTTTTAGATGACCAACTAAAGGTCTCATCACTAGAAACTAGTTTATCTTTTTTCTTTTGAGCTCTAACTTTTTTAGCGGCTTTTTCAACTTCAGTTGATATTTCGAGGATTATTTGATCTTTAACTTTATTGTTTTCTGCGTTTGTTAATTCACGTCCTAGTCTTTTCCTCTCCTGACCCAGCCGTGTTTTAACTTGCATCTTCTGAGCTTCGGTCATTTCTTGAATCGTTAGCATTTTCATTGTATTACCCTACTCATGTTGAGATGTCTATAATCAATATAACACTTTTGAAATTACTAACGAAATTTTTAATACAAATTTGACATGAAACTCGGTTTATTTTTCAATTCTTTATCATTTAATTATGAAGAATATAAGGTTAGACATAAAATTTTTTCATAATAAAATGGTAACCACTATCATCGCTGCGTGCCATCAAATAGGATTCGGAGTATAATAAAGTCCATTACAATCTGAATTGATATCACAGTCTTTATTATGGAATTAGTCCCATCGCCTCAAAATATTCGTCAAATCCTGACCTTAGACACCCCTTTAATCGATGTGCGAGCACCAATTGAATTTTATCAAGGTTCAATGCCTTCCGCTTACAACTTACCGTTGATGGATGACGAAGAGCGTGCTGCGGTAGGAACTTGCTATAAGCAGCATGGTTCGGAAAAAGCGGTGGCTCTCGGTCACCAATTGGTTAAGGGTGATATTCGTGATAACCGCCTAGCGGCATGGCGTGAAGCCTGCCATCGATTTCCCCAAGGATATATTTGTTGTGCTAGAGGCGGTATGCGTTCGCATATTGTTCAGCAATGGTTGAAAGACATTGGGATTGATTACCCTCTCATTATTGGTGGCTATAAAGCCTTACGCCAAACAACAATTGATGCGATAAATAATTTATCACAGCGCCCGATTACGTTAATTGGTGGATGTACTGGCAGTGGAAAAACAACACTTGTTCGAGACCTAGCTAATGGTATTAATCTCGAAGGTATTGCTCGGCATCGTGGTTCTTCTTTTGGCCGTACGCTAGAAGAACAGTTTCGCCAAGCCACTTTCGAAAATCATCTTGCGATTGCAATGCTTAAAAAAGCAGACCAACAAACTCACTGGATATTAGAAGATGAAGGTCGCGCTATCGGAGCCAATAGCATTCCCGATCCTTTACGCATTCAAATGGAAAAAGCGACTATTGCTGTTGTTGAAGATCCTTTTGAACGTCGAATTGAACGATTAAAAGAAGAATATTTTGACCGAATGACTCATGATTTTTTAATCACCTATGGTGATGAAAAAGGATGGGCTGCTTATAGTGAATATCTCCACCACGGATTATCAGCGATCCGTAAGCGTTTGGGGTCACAACGAGCCGTCGAATTAACTAATTTGCTAGATAACGCCCTCACAGAACAAAAAACAAATGGTAATACGGAAGCTCATTTTGCATGGTTATGTCCTTTACTTATTGAATATTATGACCCGATGTATCGCTACCAATTGAGTAAAAAAGAAGACCGAATCGTATTCAAGGGCACTTATGAAGAAGTTATGCAGTGGCTCATTAGCTGCTAATGTATAAAGTATCTATTTTGATCTAATTAACGGTCAATGGATCAATGCAAGCAGAGACAGATCTTCAAACGTCATGACTTATTTTCTTACTAGTTAACCTATCATTCAAAGAATTCTTTATCAAAACCCTTACAATGAAATTGTAAGGGTAAACTGCGTTTACCTATGATTTCAGTAGGTACTTTCCTTTATCGAAGTATCCTATCTTATTTTTCGATAAGAATTAATGAGATCTGTATTTGATTTCTCACTGTTACTTTCCTAATTCAATAAAACCTTTGTTAGTATCATATTGTTTTGCAAGCACATATAAAAAGAAACTTAATTTTAAAAGGAAAATAACCATGTATAAACCTTTTACGAATCGCTTTCAGGTGAAAACAATCGCAGCACTTGCTGTTGGCTTAGCACTTTCATTTCAAGGTATCGCAGCGCCCACAGTTATTGCACCGCAAGCAAATTATACGGATTATGTTACTCAGCGCCAAACAGTTGATTTACTGGTGAATGAAGCACTACAAGCATTCAAAAATCCATCACGAGTTTCTGATGCTGGTTTTACCGGAAAGCTACCATCTAACCTTGAAATTGTGGCACAAAAACTGTTACAAGCTCATAAGCTTGAACCTTATCGCGTAGATCTACTCTTCAGTGCTGCAAGTGCATATATCTACAATAATGATGTTGAAAAAGCACTGACTATTTACCGTGATATTCTTGACGTTGCTCCTGATGATATTGATGCGCTAATTTATCTATCAGCTTGGTCCCGATTTGCCGGTAAAACTCAAGATAGTGAAAGTTATCTAAAAAAATTAAATGAATTAAATCCAAATAAAGCGTTGGAGTTAGCTGAGTTTTATAAAGTTATCGATCGCGTTACTACAATGCCAATTACCGATAATCTTTCTCCTGAATTGCAAAAACAACTACGTGAAAGCGGTGATAACACAGCTATTGTGACATTAGGGTATGCGCTTAATCCAGATGGAAGCATGCATGACATTTTAATAAAACGATTAGAAAAAACGTTACAAATCGCTAAAGAACTCCCTGATTCAATTATATTAGTCACGGGTGGTGTGCCTCAGAATAATAAAACTGAAGGAAAACTTATGGCGGATTGGTTATTAAAAAATGGTATCGATGGAAAACGTATTTATCAAGATAACTATGCTCGCACAACAGTAGAAAATGCACTTTATAGTCGATATGCTTTAGCTAAGCACCGCATAAAAAATACGGTACTTATTAGCTCTGGCAGCCATATTCGCCGAGCGGATGCTATTTTTACTTTAGCGAGCTGGGAAACTGGTCCACGTGATATTCAATTCTATGGTATTGTTGCTTTAGATAAACCATTAGCTGAATTACAAAAGGTTAGCCAAAAAGATATTCAAGGAATTTACCGCGATGGTCTGAAAGCTTTAGGTTTATGGAGTTTCCGTAGCTATCCGCTTGAAGAACGTTAAAACCAGAATTAAAGGTGCTGTTTTAATATAAAAATCTTATATTCGATACCGCTAAAGCACTTCTTTATCAGTTGATAGTGAAGTGCTTTATTCATTTAGGTTTAATAAGAAAATAAATAGCATTATCAGTGCGTTCTATTTAAACCTAGGATGGCATAATTAAAATATCACCTCCCCTACTAATGGACTATTTCTATGAACCATTATAGCGACTACGATTAGTACTATCAGAATTTTCACATCACAACACAGCAAGAAAAAATGGATATTACCGCTATTCATCCCTATTAAAGTAGTGAACAAGACATCGAGATAAGTATACTCAAACAGATAGAACTTAAACGTCAAACTATTTAATATTAAAATCTATTTTCTGAAAACTAACTCAGATATCCCTTGGTAAATTAATCGCGTTGCTAACCCACCGAGAATGAAGCCAACAATTTTTCCAACTACCTTATGAATGCGAGAATATGTTCGTCTAACTGATGACAGTGAAAAAGTCTGACATAAAATAATACGCCACACTAAAGAAGCAATAACAATCCCTAACCAAATAATAATTTTGGTCCAAAGTGGTGTCGTTGGGGTAATGGTGGTTGAGAAGATACTAATAAAAAACAAAATAGTTTGAGGGTTCGAAAGGTCAGAAATGAGCCCTCGACGAAAATACGTGACTACGGGAAAAGATTCTAACGAATTTTGTGTAGATAAATTAAGTTGCGTCCTATTTTTAAACACACTAATAGCATAATAAAGAAGGTATAAACCACCTAGAATTTTAATTAAAGAAAATAAATAGCCAAACTCTGACATTAACGTGACTAAGCCAAACAATCCGAGACCAGAGTATATAGCATTACCTAATACAACGCCGTAACCACATGTTAGACCAGCCTTTTTACCCGAGCTTAATGTTGTTTGTACAACAATAAATAAATTAGCACCTGGGTTAAAAAAAGTGAGAATAAATAAAAAAAGAGTCACGATAATACTGTGTATTGGATCCATGATTTTTTCTTCATCAAATTTATTTGAAGACCATTATAAGCATGAAATTATCTGTAACTCTATTTGCAAATACACATTTACTGCACAAAATTCAAATTATTTTGAATCTAATAACACTAAACTTTTAGTGTTTTTTTCCTATGTAGCAACCATTTATCTAACTCGTTGGCAAATTGCTGACGATCGCGTTGATTTAACGTTGCTGGGCCGCCCGTCTGAACACCGCTTGCTCGCATCGTATCCATAAAGTCACGGATAGTGAGTCGCTCTTTAATTGTGGCTTCGCTATAACGTTCTCCTCGCGGATTAAGTGCTATAGCCCCTTTTTCCATGACTTCAGCAGCAAGCGGAATATCTGCGGTGATAATTAAATCCCCTGCTTGAGCGCGTAGAACAATTTCATTGTCTGCAACATCAAAACCTGCTGGAACTTGTAATGTTCGAATAAACGGTGAAGGTGGAACCGTGAGCCTCTGGTTTGCTACCAAAGTAATTTGCACTTTTTCTCTGTCTGCGGCGCGATATAAAACTTCTTTAATTACTTTAGGACATGCATCCGCATCTACCCATATCAACATTTTATTATTCCATATTTATTAATGCTATCTACCGTTATGATAACATGATTGTGCCTTGACAGTTTGCCGTTACCTTAGTCTTAGAATATTTTTTTAGATAATTTTCCTAATGGTAACGACCGAGTAATTGATTATGTTTTAAAAGTGCCAATATCACGACTAACCCGAAGAAAAAAGGTACGGTTAAAGTCAGTTCAAGATAAACAAATCGATTAAAATGGAAACTTGTTACCTTTGGTGTCAAATGATAAGCCACTGGTAGCGCTAATCCCCCCGAAATTACGGCAATATAGGATAAGTTTTTAAGTTTGATAGTGTTTTCTTTCTGGGTGACATTTGGCTGCGTTTTATGATACTGATAATATTTAAAACAAAGATAAATCAATCCTAGCAGTGATCCCATATGCTGAAGTAGCTTATAAATCGCAATCTCTTGTTTATCGCTCATATGAATAAAATTAAATTGCAATAGTGAAAAATTTCTCACAACAGCGCCAGATTCATGGGTAAAAGAATCCCAAATAATGTGAGTCATAGCTCCGAGAAATAAAGATACAATTAAGATAGAAAAATAGCGTCTATTCCATAACTTATTCTTTTGCATAGGAAACGGAATGATTTGCTTTAACGGCTCAATAAGTAAATAAACCATAACATATATAAAAATACACAATGGAAATGCAGTATAAAACCAACCAACGACATGGTGAGCTGTACTCGCAAAACGATATAACCCGAACGAATAGAGTAAATCTGGACTTAAACTACCTAAAATTAGAGCGGGTAAATTCAAAAACTGTCCCCACCTAGAGTGCTTTAATGGGAAAACAATCGCAGGATGGGAGAAAGTCCAAGGCATAGTTAGTTCTCAATAGAGTTAATTCTCAAAAACGACTTAGTTATTAATAAACAGTTTGCAGACGAAGAAAGAATAAAGATATACGAGAAATCGTAAAAGCAGCAAAAGTACACGACGAATTTAATTAGAAAACCCGAACTAATGTACTTTTTCCTGAAAGACTGTTGAACTAATAATTAAAACTTCATTACCATTTCATGCCATACCATGCCGCCGTGGTCAGAGGCTGAAGGTCTGACATATTCATAACCAAAATGTTTATAAAGGTCGACATGTTGTTCTTTACACATGAGATGAATCGTTTGTTTATCATCTTTTTGCATCAATGAAATAAATTCTTTCATTAACAATGATGAATACCCTTTTCCTTGGTATTTAGGATGAATGACCACCGACATAATCACTACATTAGGTGCTTTGGGGTCATGACCAATAAGTTCTTTAAACTCTTCATCAGACATCACCACATCCCATGCGCAGCCTGCGTTAATAAAGCCAATAACTTCATCATCTATTTCCATACACAGGAAACCTTCAGGATACTGGTGAATACGTGTCGTTATTTTTTCAAGTGTTGCCGCTTCGTCACCTTCATAAGATCCTACTTCAATCGCATAACAATGCTCAGCATCGTTTAATGTTGCGTGTCTAAATACTGGGGAGTGCATCTGGTTACCTCATTCACTAAATTAATATGGCGGTATATTAACATTTTTGACTTAGCTAATGAGGCAATTAACTGCACTTTAGCTGTACTGATGTCTTTTAAATTCAATTTAAATCTTATTCACCTAGATTAGACACAGAATGATAATGGCAAGTTAATTGAAAATAACTAAACGTGGAGGCAACTAATACCAATACTCCTCCTCCAATAGCAACATAATAACCGTAGTCTATGGCAACAGTATCAACCACTTTCCCTGATAAAACTGCGCCTATCGCAACACCAATATTTAAACCAGCAAGTAACCAAGTCATACCCTCAGTTAATCTATTTGCAGGTATAATATTTTCGACTAATGACATCGCAATAATCATGGTTGGTGCAAAAAATAATCCTGAAATAAAAACAACGATGGATAAAGAGATAATACTATCAACCCATAGTAACGGGACGATAGATAATAGCGTTAATAATCCGCTTATAAATAATAAGCGAGGCAATGGCGTCGATAACGTGAGCGCACCAAAAATAAGTCCCATAAAGCAAGAGCCGACTGCATAAGCAGATAATACGAGGCTAGCTGCAGCGGGTTGATTTTGCTGTTCCGCTAATGTAACACTGAGAATATCCACTGACCCAACAATAATGCCTAGAGAGATCATTAGCCCAATCAATAGTTGTAAGCCGGTTATCCGTAAAATCGACTTATTATCTGACTCCACGCCAACATATTTTAAGATACTGGGTTCAGTACTACGTTGAAATACCAAAAGTCCTACCCCAATGATAAGTAAAACCATAGCAACAAGTAACCCTGCTTGAGGAAATAACGCGACTGTTATACCAACAGATAAAGGCGGCCCTGTAATAAATGTCACATCATCAAAAACGGTTTCTAACGAATAGGCTGTTTGTAAAATAGGCTGACCTTTATAAATAGCAGTCCATCTTGCCCTCACCATTGCTGACATGCTTGGCATAAAACCTGCCCCAAAGGCACCTATAAATAACCATAAGTTTGATAACTCAAACCATGTTGCCATTAATATAATACTGATACCTACAGCGCTAATAATAGTGACTCGAGGTAATATATAAAATTGTCCATGCCTATCCACTAAACGAGATATTGCAGGAGATAATAAGGCATAAGTTAAGACAAAAGTTGCAGCTACTGCTCCTGCTAATGTATAGCTTCCTCTTAATTGAGATAACATTGTAATAATGCCAATTCCCATCATAGGTAATGCTAAGCGCGCTAAAAAGCCAGCAATAACAAAGTGGTTACTTCCCGGTGCTCGAAAAATTTCTTGGTAACGGCTTATCATTAATATCTCCATAGTTAATACTAAACTTTATATACGCAGTGTATGTATAAAAATGATATATTGATACGGGATGAATGTAAACAATTATACGTAACGTATGTAAGAGGTTTCATGGCAAGAAGAACTCAAGCACAAATGGAAGAAACACGAGCTGTTCTATTATCAACCGCACGTGATTATTTCTGCCGTTTTGGTTACGCAGAAACCTCAATGGATGACTTAACCGCAAGTGCTGATCTAACTAGAGGCGCTCTTTATCATCATTTTGGCGATAAAAAAGGCTTATTAGCTGCGGTTGTGGAACAAATTGATACTGAAATGAATGATAGATTATATGCGATTACCCATGGTTCACTTGATATATGGGCAAGTTTTTGTCAACGCTGTTACGCCTATCTGGAAATGGCATTAGAGCCTGAATATCAAAGAATTGTATTACGTGATGCCAAAGCCGTACTTGGTGAAACACTGGCAAAATCTAATCTTCGTTGTATTGAACAAGTCGAAAAAATTATTACCCAACTTATTGACCAAAAATACATTGCTGACGTTAATCCTCGAGCGCTATCGTTACTCATTAATGGGGGATTGTCAGAGGCAGCTTGCTGGATAGCTGAGGGAAATAGTGATCGTAGACTTAACCAAAGTATTGAAACTGTGAATATCTTATTAAGCGGACTATTAATCGCTAAACCTATAGATTGATATGAAAGACAAATTTAAAAGAGAGTGAACTCAAATCGATACTAAGCTCACTCTTAGTATCATTAGCGTAATAACTTAAATGAAGAAATAAAATCGTCTACATCTTGTTGGCGAGTTGACCATGACGTACAAAAACGAACACAAGTTTTACCTGGTTCTGGTTCACATATTTTATTTAATGCGTATTTTGATAATAATTTTTTTGCTAATTCATTAGGTAAGATCACAAATACTTGATTTGATTCTGTTGGTGCTAAAAATTCAAATCCATTATCTTTAAAGAAAATAGCAATCTGTGAAGCCATATCATTCACATGTTGACCTAATTTAAAGTATAAATCATCTTCAAATAAAGCTTTGAATTGTGCAGCAAGCAACCAGCCTTTTGCCTGTAAACCGCCCTTTTGTTTAAGGCTAAAGCGAAAATCAGATTTCAACGCACTATTAGCAATAACTAAAACTTCACCAGTAAAAGCACCTATTTTAGTTCCACCGATATAAAAAATATCAGTAAGTTGTGCAATATCCTCAATAGTTAAGTCACTATATTTGGACATCAAACCGGATGCTAAACGAGCGCCATCCATAAATAGGAATAAACCATTAGCATCACAAATTTCACGTAAAGCAACTATTTCACTTTTACGATAAACCGTACCAATCTCTGTTGAATTACTAATATAGACTAATTTAGCTTGAACCGTATGTTCATCCCCGTTCTCACTCAACACTTTTTGAATATGTTGTGGGGTAAGTTTTCCTGACTCAGACTGTACAGTAATGACTTTATGGCCCGTCGCTTCAATAGCCCCCGTTTCATGAGTTGAGATATGTCCTGAATCCACAGAAATCGCAGCTTGATGAGGCCTTAGTACATGTGAAATCACCGTTAAATTGGTGATCGTTCCGCCATTAAAAAAATGAATATCTGCGTCTGCTCTTCCAATTCGTTCTTTGATTTGTTTCGCAACACTCGCGCAAAGTTTATCTGTACCATAACCTTCATAACGCTGCCCAACCAAGCCATTCAACTCTTTCATTACTGCAGGATGTGCTATTTCGTTATAATCATTTAAAAAACTATACATGGAATCTACCTATCGTTACTTTGTTGGTTTCTCATTCAAAGATGTCATAGTTATATGCGTATCTAATTAATTATTCAATACTATTTTAAATTATGAATGATATAAAAATTATATAGTTAACTTATTATAGCTAACCATATAATTAAGCTTAAGCAGTGACCTAATGAGAACATCGAAAGGTTATATTAAAACGAAAAGGTCCTAATAAAGGATGCTCGCCTGCTTTTATACTTCGTACCCCATGAAAATTTAAGCGCGAGCGGCCACCCCAGACTAATACATCACCATGTTCGAGTAAGATAGCTATTTTCGGCATTTCTCTCTTTATACCACCAAAATCAAACATTGCAGGTAATCCGAACGAAAAAGACACAATGGGGTGTGAAAAATCAACTTCATCTTTATCTTGGTGTAGAGATAATTTAGAACCTACACTGTATTGATTGATAAGACATGCGTCTGGTTCAAAGTGATTGAATCCCACGCTTTTTGCTGCATCGATAGCCAGTTTTTTAAATATTTCAGGCATAACGGGCCATGGATTATTTGTGACAGGGTCACGTAAAGAATAACGATAGCCGGTTTCGTCTGTCACCCATCCCCAGTCCCCGCAATTAGTCATTGCAACTGACATGTTATAACCACCAGGCGTCACCATATGACGAAGTGGAGCCTGCAAGATAACATTGCTTAATGCTAATAATAACGGTTCTCCTTGTCCTAAAAGAAATCCTTTTAACAAATAAGCATCTTCAGCAATTACAATATTGTTCTCTTCGTCAGAAAATAGCATGATTTCAATTTCGCAGTATTAAGGTGATTTTTGATCAATGATTTTTCAATAAATAGACCATTTAGGCATAATGTAAAAATATATCTTCTTACTTTTATGGCTATTTTTCATCTACTAATACCAATAATGGTGATTCAAACATCTCTTGAGGTGAAATTACGGTCTCATTATAAGGTATTTTCGATCCATAACGTTCCGCAAGCTTAGCTTTAACTGCTTTTGAACTTAAATCAAAATCTTTCAGTTTCTCTAGCTTACCAACTTTTACATCAATACCATGGTAGTAAATTTTCCAGACCAATTCAGAACAATACATTTTATCATTAGACCAAGAAAAAGCTAAATCATAAGGTTTAGATTTATATAACATAGCCTGTTGATATAATTTATCTTTTTGCGAATCACTTAGTCTATTCTTTACTCTTTTAACAACATACTTATTGGCGACACCTTGGTTAATCCAGATATGTAATGAAGTAAATTTAACCACATTAGATGCTTCGTAAACATAAGGTTTACCGTTATTAAATAATATAATTCCCATATGGCTGTATGGTGAATTTGTTGCTTTTTGGATAGCTAAACTCTGTGTTGATTTTGACGTTTGGAAAATAATATCTCCTTGCTCAGGTTCATATCCATAACATAACGAAGCAAACAAAATAGGCATTAAAATATGAAACTTCAGAAACAACGACATAATTATCATCCACTTGAAAAACTGCGTAAATACATAATTATATAATGCCTTATTTCTATTAATAAGACATTGAGATAAATATGATAGTTATCAATGCAGTTATATCGATTCTTTATATTGATTTAAAGCTAGCTTTCTCTCTGATTGCTGGCTTACCCATACACTGGCTAATATCACCAGCATTCCGATTAATTGCAACATACTTAATTGCTGATCTAATACTATCCATCCCAATAATACAGCACTGACTGGGCTTAAAAACCCCAACGAAGCAACTGAGCTCGGTCCTAATATAGCTAGACCTCTAAACCAAAGAGCATAAGTTAAAGCTCCACCAATAATAGTTAAATAACTTAAACCTATAAAATTAATCAATGTTAACGGTGGTAATGCAGGTTCAAAATATAATGCAAAAGGTAACAATACCAATCCACCAGCAGTTAGTTGCCAAGAAGTAAATGTTATAGCATTAACTGGCGGCTGCCAGCGACGACTCAGCACAGTTCCAGCGGCCATCGAAAATGCGCCTAAAAACCCAGCAATTATTCCAGTCATATCAAGCATTGCATTAGGTGTCAGTAATAAAATAGCCACTCCAATAATTCCACTAAAAGAAGCCAATATAGATAAAAAAGACAACTGACTATTTAATAACCATCGACTAAGGAACAATACAATTAATGGTTGAATTGCCCCTACTGTAGCCGCAACACCACCAGGCAAGCGATAAGCTGCAATAAATAATAACCACCAAAAAAGTGAGAAATTTAAAATTCCAAGTATCATTACACGTCCCCACCAAATGCCTTGTGGTAACTTTCGTATAAATAATAGTAATAATAATCCGGCTGGCAATGCACGTAATACAGCCAGCATTAAAGGCATTCCCTTCGGTAACATTTCGGTTGTCACCAAATAGGTGCTTCCCCAAACGATAGGAGCCAATGCAGTTAATAATAAAATTACATATCTATTTTTAATATCGTTCATATAAAACACCCACTAATTTATCTTGATATCAAGATAGTTTTAACTTACCTTGACGTCAAGATAAATTCAAACTATTATTTGTCTATGGATAGAATAGATAAAATCACTCAACAGTGGGAACGCGAGCGCCCAGACCTCGATACTAGTGCTATGGGGCTCATTGGTCGTTTAGGGAATGTAGCGCACCACTTAGCTCGCGAAATGGAAAAAGTATTTGCGCAATTTGGCCTTAATCGTTCAAGTTTTGATGTGCTTGCTACTTTGCGTCGAGCCGGCTCCCCTTTTACCTTAAGCCCAAGCGATATGCTCACCACTTTAATGGTTACATCTGGAACGATGACAAATCGTATCGATCAGTTAGAAAAAGTCGGATATGTTAAACGATATGTGAACCCTGAAGATGGGAGAGGTTTTTTAGTTACTTTAACGCCTGAAGGGTTAACCTTAATTAATAAGGCGATAGAGGCTCACACACAAAATCAAACACGTCTTATTTCCAGTCTTCCTGAAGCGCAACAACAATCTCTCGACCAAATTTTACGCTTATTTTTAGCGTCATTTGAATCTTAGAATTTGTGGATGACACATATTAACGTCATCCACTTATAAAAATCATCAATGTATATCAAATGGTAGTGGCATTTGCGAATGCTCAAATTGTTCACATAAGTAGACTAACTTCAAAAGTGCTTCTGACTCTTGATCCAAAGAGTTAGCAAAACACTCAACTTGTTTGGCAAACCACTCCATACCAAGCTCTCGTAGTGTTCCTACAACATAAATTAATTCATTTTTTTGACTTTGCGATAATTGCTGTCTGCCTGTACAAGCTTGAGTTTCAATCACTGAAAAAATAGGCCTTGTCAGTTGCTGAGTTAAGGTTGGAACAGGGATAAAATTAGCGCTCGTGTGTTGTTTTTTCGCCATATACTCTAAAATATGATTAATAAAATTCGAGGGTTTCTTTTTTCGAGGAATAAACTCAAAGTCTAAATAAAATAACTCGATCCCTTTTTCTTTTTTAAACCATAAAGTTTTTGGTACTAACTGGATTTCTTGTTGATGATAAATAATTTGTACTGCTATCGCAGCTATAGGAAGTTTTTGTTTAGTAATAAAACGCAATTCTTCAATTTTATTGCTTTCATTACCTTGCCAATTTAAACGCAAAAAGGCGGTATTGTGATTCTTATCTGATATTGCCCATAAAATACATTGCTCAGTTTCATTCCAATAGAGTTGCTCATAACTATCAATATGAAGTAATACAGGTTCATAGATATTATCCTCTTGTAAGTTAGAGAGATATTCGACGGCGTTAGGCCACTCGCTAAAGCCATATTCCGTTTGAAGCTGTTGGTAATCGGCTATTGCAATAAACTTATTTGAATGATTAAGTGCATAACTCTCTCCACTGGCTGCCAGTTTGCCTTCATCTGATAACCTAGGCTCATGTAATTCAAATGAATTTCGCATAAGATTATCTGCAGTTTGTTTCCAGATAGCTAACGTTTGCCAAACATTGGTACGATTAAAATTAGCATCCAGTCTATTGGCCCTTGCTTGAGTAGTTTGAATAACTTTCTTCTCTTTGGTATCCCAAAAACTGAAAGTTGCCCCAATTGCTCCACTTTGAGTTTGCCACCATTGAGCGTCAATAGGCATTAAATTTAGCGTTGTATTTTTACCTTCATATTGCTGCCTGACTCGCCCGCGCAATAAAATAAGTTGGTCTTCGTTTGCATGAAGTAATTGATATAAATAGGCCGAGATTCGTGCAATCAGACGCAATACTTGCCCTTCATCCATCGTAAAATGTTTATTCGCTAATAACTTAACTTGGCTACTTAATCGTTTTAAATAATTCCCTAGTCTAGGCAATCCTTCCGCGCGAGCGGACATATTTAATAACTGTAATTGAGCTGCACTACTTTGACTAATATGGGATAAGCCTTGACGCAGCATATTTTGAATAAAGATCTGTATTGATTCAATAACCGCTTTATCATCATTATTTAATGTTTGCTTAGTCTCTGTTGCAACAACCAAATCATCTGGCCACAACCATTGCTGGTTTTGTTGAGTAAACAACTTAGCCATAGCGGCCAAATGTAGCGCTTTTTTTTGCCTTTCTGGTAATGATGACAACATTCCTTGAAAACCATTACCGCGAAGATAGATAATCGGCTCTTCGTAATCAGGTAAAAAAATCTTAAATTGCGTACATTGGTCATCAGTACGTAATTCAATGTTGTCCCAAGCTTGTAATAACCGAATGGCTAATCGACAATCTGCTTTAGAATTTTGCTTAACTAAAGACCCCGTCTCTAACGCTAGCAGTTCATGTAGTAAAGGCACTGGCTCTGCCGGTATTTGTGCGTGATTATCTTGAAGGGGTTTATTTAAGGCAGATATATCGTCGCTTATATTAGCTTGCAACCACAGTATTGCCGCTAATATATGTTTGCAGCAACCAGAAGCAGTACAATCACAAGTCGCCTGTTGCACTCCCTGCTCATCCAATTTAACTTGCTGACCATCACTATTAAAGCTGCCATTAGTTAAATCAATAGGCACTACCTTCCCATTTTCAATGTCTTTGCGAGCACGTCGAAGTAACCCAACGTTAGCAAATACTGCGAGTGCATCGTCGTCATAATGGAAATAAACTGTTTTCCAACTCATTGCATCACCTCCGCAAGCCATTGAGCAAAGTGTTCTGGTGTCAACGCTGCTACATGCATTCCTCTATCTGCGAGTTTTTGTGCAATTTCAGTGTCGTAAACGGGTAATGCCTCGTCATCGAGAGCAGCAAGACCAAGTAGCTTGACTTGTTGGCTATGAAGTCGCTGGGTGCAATTGAGCAAGTTATTCAATGCCCCTCCTTCTTCAAAATCACTAATCAAAGAAATAACGGTTCGTTTTGGATTACGGATCAAGCTTTCACAATATTGCATGGCTTTAGCGATATCCGTGCCGCCCCCAAGTTGCACTGTCATTAAAACTTCAACGGGATCATTCGCTAAATGACTTAAATCAACAACCTGAGTATCGAAAATGACGAGTGAAACTCTCACCGTTGGCAATGCAGCTAAAATACTGGCACAAACAGCCGCATACATAATTGAACTTGCCATCGAACCACTTTGGTCAACACACAGAATGACATCCCAGGGTAAATGTTGCTGCTGTCTTGAATTAAAATGAGGTGTTTTAATTACTAAACGTTGGTTTTGTTGATCATAGTTTTTTAAATTAGCAGCAATAGTTGCTCGCCAATCAAAATTTCGACTATTAGGAATAAATGAACGACTAAAACGATTGCGACGACCCGTTAATGCCTGCCTAAACTGATTTTTCATCTGGCTTAAAATATCATCGACAACTTTTCGAATAATATTTTTAACTGCATCGCGAGTTTCTTCACTCATCTTTCCCCGTAAGCTTAGTAACGATTTAGCTAGCGCTTTAGTAGGTTCCATCGCATTGAGAGCTTGAGGATCTTTTAATAGGCTACTGATTTCATAACGCTCTAAAGCCTGTGATTGCATTCGCTCAAAAGTATTATTAGGAAACAATTTTCGCGCTTGATTTAACCAATTTACAGCCGTTAATTGAGATGCATCTAATGAGCCATGACGTCCACTTTCCTGGCGTAATCCACGTCGTTGATATTCACGTCGATATAAAAAATCAAGTGAGCGTTCAATTTTTAGTTCATTCGCATTGAGTGTCGCTTGCCCTAACGCATTGTCTGCATATTGTCCTAAAATTAGACGCCAACGCTTAGCTAATTGAATTTGTTCTTCCGTTAACGCTTCGTTCTCAGTCTTTTTTTGACTCATGATGATTTGCCCTCCATTGCATTATCAAACCAACCTCGTAGACCTTGCTCAACCAACTGTTGCTGTATTTTTTTTTCTAGTTGAATAGCTTGTAGCATGTTTTTTTCACTGAACTCAGTTTGATGAAGCGTTAAATCTTGTGTTTTAATTGATAAATTTTGCGCAATACATTGTGCCATCTGCGCATTTTGTTTTGGTGTTAATTGGCTAAACGCAAATCGTAAATCAGGCAAAACTTGAATAAACCGTTCATCGTCCCATTCGCTCAATAATTGGTTTAATAATTCCACCAACAAAGGTATACGTATAACTAATTCAGGCGCAGCACGCATAACGCCAATAAAGTAACCAATCGCAATTTCGGGATCGCTACCGGCGCTAAAAGTACGTTGAATTGATGTTGTGAGCACTGAATCATCAATTTTCCCAGCTAAAAATCGTAATGCATCAACGGCACCTTTGAGTAATGGTGCATGATTTAGCTTTCCATCTAAGCGTGCTAACTGATGGTAAAAATCAGAGGAATAATCACTTTTAGGATTAATTTCAGGCATGAAAGTAACTAGCTCTCGGCATGAAAGCAGCGCATTAAAATACGACTCCTGTTGTTGTTCATCCCCTTGTGATAATTGGTCAAAACAATAAAAACTTTGTTTAAGAACCTTGTCTAATCGTTGTTCTATAACAAGATCTTCATCAATATCAAAGAAACTACGACCTCGCCATAAGTGTACTAATTTATGACCACAAGTAATCAGTGACTCAAATTTAGCATCTTGCTGAATATAACGGTCAAGAAGTATAAATAATGTTGGAATTCGTTGATGCAATCCCATTAAAGCCGCTTGCATTAATAAAACCACAACATTCTGGCTTGAGCGGCTTATACCTTGCTCTTCAAGGTTTTTTTCCATCTCAAGTAATCGATTCAGAGCAATCGCTTTAAGCTGGGTGCCTTTTTCAGATAAAGCTATTAACTCGCCTTCTACATTAGGTGTCCATGCATACCGCCATTCCTCAAACAACAAATCCATTTGGTTACCAGAAAGAAAATTAGGTCCAGTGATATGTTTAGCGAAATGAATATCCAAAAAAGCGAGCAAATGTAAAAAACGGCTACGCATACGGTGCTGCCGATTGCGATAAACATCTAAACGACTAACTTTACTTAAGGTATCCTCGAGTTTAAAACGAAAGGATTTTGCTATTTCATAGGCTTCAGCAACTAACGGCGGCGTTATGGTTCCTTTGGGGATCTGCCCCAAGATAAACCCAGAAAAACAGGTTTGTATTTCATGCCACAATTCATTTTGGCTTTCATCTAAGCTGCCTTTGATAAAGGCACTTTGTAATCCATCGAGCAAATCATAGCGTCCTGGCCCCGTATGGCCACGAAAGATGGCTAAACGAAAACTCTGTTCAGCCGCTAATTTGACTGATAAAAAGCCAGGAGCAGCATCAAATTGTTTTACTCTTAATATTCCTGCAACTTTCGATAAATAATGAATACCTAATTGGTTACGATAATTAAGAGTTGGAATAATTTTATTATTAAGTTGATCGGCTCGTTGCTGTAGCAAGCTTTCCCAAACACATTGATAAAATGCTGGTGATGGCATCCCAGAAGCATAGCCATTTAAAGCATCTAGCCGGTCATGACTATAACGAATAAGCCAAGCTTTATCTTTTTCACCTAATTGCTGTTTTTGAGAAAATTTTTTCTGTTCGATTGGTGATAATTCAAAATTCTCAGCTAACTTATTCGCTAGCCCTTCGATTAAGGCTAAGGTATGAAAACCACCCGTAACAATCACAATTTTTGCATTAGGCTCTTGTGTTTTGATTGCTTGAATGTGCGATTGCATGTGTATTTCGCGCTGCGTTGAACCTTCAGACTCAAGGACTTCAGGCTCATAATCTAGACGCGCTAATGCACACCAAATAAAACTATCGTGAAAAAATGATTGCCAATGAGTTAAAGATTCAATTGTACGTAATTCAAATAAGTGTTCCCAAAGTTCATCATGATCACGGCAACCACATTTCTTAGCAAGTTGTGTAATAAACAGACTATGAGCTAAGTAGCGTTCTTTTTGTAAACTTTGATTTTCTGTACTTTCATCTACATTGACTTGTCCGGTCCAAGGTAAATCAATAAACCTTAATTTAGCATGATGTTGATGACCTACCCGTAACGCTTGCCATTCCGGTGAATACTCACAAAACGGAAAATAAGCTGATCGTGTGACAGGGTCACTTTTATTGTGTTCATCTTGCTCATTTTTAATTTCTGTTTGTGCCATAATCGCAACCGGTGGTTTAGTTTCTTCATTCAATAAGCCAGAAATGAGCGAATTAAAACTATCGGGTCCTTCGATTAAAACATAATCGGGTTTAACTTGTTCAATTAGGGATAACACACTATAAGAACATGCAGGGCTATGATGGCGAATAGGTGCAAAATAAAGCTGATGAGAACTAAGTGCTTGCCACTGTTCAAGTGCACTTTTAAGACGTTCAGGTAAAAATATGGATGGCAAACTCACCGTAATATTCCCTAATATAAAAAATGAGCAAGAAATATTTCCTGCTCATGATGGCGTGATTCAAAAACGAATACTTATTTAGGTTATTCCCTATTTAAGGTCATTTTTTAAGACTTTTTTATTGCAATAATTATCGCCAAAATTCACGAGAGGCTTCAAAAAAAGCTTTCCATTCTTTACTTTGTTTCGCTCTTTCTCTTGCAACATTATCAATGTAATAACGCATTCGTTTAATATCATCAGCATTATCTTTCAATACCACACCAATCAGTTGACGAGCAACTGCACCTGCACTTAGCGTGCCATCGCCTAGGTAATGTGCTTCTAATGCACAGGCATAAGCAATATTTACCGCTTCGGCAGTCGACATCACCGCATCAGGCGTCTTGATATTACCGCCATCTTTAGTATTACCAGAACGAAGCTCTTGAAACGTCGTGACAAGTAATTCGATCACATTGGCCGGTATAGTCACTTGCGTATTTAACTCACCTAATTCGGCATTAAGCTGCTTATTAATCAACTCTATTTCAAAAGCGGGGTCTTGAATCGGTTTAACTGTCTCAAAATTAAATCGACGCTTAAGAGCCGATGACATTTCATGAACACCACGGTCACGTAAGTTTGCCGTACCAATTAGGTTAAATCCCTGCCTTGCACTAATGCGAGCGTTATCTTTCATTTCAGGGATCATCATCTGTTTTTCTGACATTAAACTGACCAATACATCCTGAATTTCAGGTGGACAACGGGTAATTTCTTCAAACCGAACAATTTTACCCTCAAGCATTCCCTGATATAACGCGGAGCTAACTAATGCTTTTTCTGTCGGACCTTCCGCCAGTAATAACGCATAATTCCATGAATATTTAATATGATCTTCAGTGGTGCCAGCAGTTCCTTGGATCGTCAAACCCGAATCACCACTAATTGCTGCTGCCAATAATTCCGATAACATCGATTTTGCTGTACCTGGTTCACCGACTAACATCAGTCCTTGTTTACCCAGTAATGTCACTATCGCCCTATCAACAAGGGCGTCGTCACCAAAGAATTTCGGCGTAATTTGTAGAGCATCATCACCCAAAATAAATTGCCTAACAGCACGAGGTGAACGTAACCAACCTTGAGGTTTTGGGTTGAGTGTATCCGCTTGAGTCAGTCGCTCTAACTCATCAGCAAAGCGGACTTCTGCACTTTCACGTAGTACATTCGCACTCATTGTCTTTTTATTCGTCATTTCCATACCCTAAATTAACCCTTACCAAGGTGTTTTCTTTTCCCATTCTGGGTCAAAGCCGGCGCAAGCTTCAGCAACTTTTAAATAATCTGCATAACTTTCCGCTAATAAAATCGATGGAATATCTTTTAATTCAATATAACGTCTATTCCAAGAGCTCTGCGGAGACTGTTCAAAACTTAATGAATACAAAACAGCGGGAATATTTTCTTCCGGTACATAGCTGCCACTAAATTCAATATAGACGTAAAAATCTAAGCTTGGGAAATGCTTATAATAATGACAAAAACTACCGCCATCCTCGGCTTGACCACGTTGATAACCCATTTTCGTGAGTACACCACGTAGGGTGAACGTATCTGTTATCCAGCCTTTTCGATCTTCGATTTCATTAAGCGTTAGGTCTAAATCAGGAATTCTATGTACCATTTGTGAAAATAAAAATTTCACTTTGTAATCTTTAAAATGGGCTATCCATCCGTTGCTTTCTTCTTCAGAAATTAACGCCGCATGCGCTAATTTAATAAAAGAATTCGCACTTAATGTCACTTCATCATCATCAATATTAAGCAAGCAACCATCGTCTGAAGGACGAAATACATTGATAACTTTGTCATCATTTACTTCCATCCAAACGAGTTTTTCAATCAGACCACGCATTATTGGGTGAGTTTGAATATATTCCTGCCAGTCTGATGTTGTCCAAAGACGCTCCGCACACATTGCTTCATAAAGGCGCGCAGTTTGTAGTTCAATGACTTGTTTTAATTCTTTTTTACTTGAGGTCAGCAGTTTTTTGGATTCTTTTATTTTATCTTCATCATCAGTTTTACGTGCTGCCGGCAATGCTTTAATTTCTTTCCCTTCTGGGTTGAAGAGCACCAATTTTTGCTGAGCATCAAGTTTTGCCGTAAAGTTGCGGTCGCCATACTCAAGAAGCAGCGTACCCGTTTCATCCATTCCTGCGGTTGGAATAGTACGGTCGGCTAGCTCATCTGCACTCCAACCATTACGCTGTGCAATTTGAGTGACCAAACCTCGCGCTTTTTCTTGAACTGAAGCCGTACGATAACGGCGAGATAATGACAGTAATAATTGAATAATCAGTGGATCATTGCTCGTTGCAATAGCATCAATCATTGCTTCAATTTGTGCGCGTCGTTGATAATGATCTCGCATATAATTACGCAATGCGGTAACAGCAATATGTCCTTCAATACCACAAATTAATGCCAACATTCCTTTATCGCTGATAGCTGAACCTAAATACCGGCGCAGCACTTCACCTTTAATTTCATTAATGGTTTGTTCAAGCGTGAAATTTTCATATTTAGCATAATATTCAGGCCAGCGTTTAAGGCTACTTTGGTAATTAGCTAGTCTTTGTGGTGCATTTTGTTCAGCTTCCGCCATTGCCTCTTCCAATGATGGACCTGCCGTATCCTGGTAGATAAAACTATTTAAAATAAAGTTACCTAAATGACGTTGGCTTTCGACTGATAATAAACTGATATAACGTTGTAATAATCCATTCCCAGCAGGCATTTTTAATTTCACCGCTAGAATGATCCACCACCGAATAATATCACCATCCACGGGCTTATTATTTTGCCATGTCAGCGTAGGAATACTGTCTAAATTAAACCATGCCATGCTAGCTGGCGCCTTGGCCTTTAATCCTTTTTGCGCTTCAGCTAATAGGACTTTTGGCGACAAATAACTTGAAATATCTTCATCAAATTGTTCTAACGCGGTTAACAGTGCCGCACGAACAACTTCCCTTTTCTCTTTTTTCAATAAATCATACAGTGGCTTTAAAGAATCAGGGTGTTTCAGACGCGCTAGCCACTCAATAGCAGTGACACGAATTTCTTGTTTACCTGAATCTAATCCTTCAGCTGCATTGAGATGAATATTAGGTAAAGTTTCAAGTAAAGTTTGCGCATTTAAGCGATGCGTTTTATTTTCACCAAGAGCAAGCTCCATGATTCGAGGTATAAATCGCGCAGAAATTTTAGGTAACATAGCTAAAACTTTAATCGCATTAGTTGCATCATATTCTTGATATGAACGCTGAACCTGTTGCTGAGGAATTAAACCTAATGCTTCCGCTAAAAAATCAGAGTATTGGGTAAAGAATGGCCAAACTTGCTCTGAACGAGAAAATAGTGATAAACCATCTGCATAAGAACGTAAACATAAATCTGCAATCAAACGTTTTGCATCTTTAAAACGACAACATTCGAGCACTAATTCAAATTGGCGTAGTTCCAATTGGCCAATAATACGTGGAGGTATCCCTTGGCTCACTTGATATTGAGATAAAAACTCAACTTGAGAACGATTATTATTAATCAGACGTAATGCATGAAACAACGTAAATTCTGGAAGATTGGTAATGCGCTCTTTATATTTAACGATATTGTGTTCATCATTCGTTATAGGCTCTTTACCTAAATTTAGCTTATCAAGAATTTTACTGACTTCTTTTATGCTATTTTTTTGGAATTCTTTGTAATGTTTTTGAGACCAATTATAATTATGTTTTTGGTTTTTATTCTCTTCAATCTCACGCTCAGCATTTTCTTTTGCTTTTAATAACATCTCATTGAAATTATTAACTAATAATTCTCTAGCGCTTTCGGGAAGTGGCGTATCTGCCAATTCAATAATTGGCGGTAATTCAATTTCGTTAACTTCACTCGCAGTATCCATCACATCAAAGCGAGAAATGGCACTTTCAATGCTTTTAATAACCGTTTTATTTGTTTCGACCTTAAGCGACTGTTCCAGTGTTTCTCTGTACTTACCAATACGCGCAAATAGATCCGCTGCCTGAGTTCGCTGCTTTGGCGTTCCCTCTAGTAAGACATGAGTTAAATGAATTTTAACTGAATTTTCAGGTAAGATAGCCATAATAGGTTCAGCGGCCGAACGCACTGTTTTTAATGCACTCGTAGCAAAAATAACTAATATATCCGCAAAGGCGGAATAAAGGTCTTTATCCTTTTTTAACGTATTAATAAGTTGAATTTGTCCTGCTGCGGATAAATTTTTAATTAACGTTTGCTTGATAAAATCTTGCTCAGCTAAAAGATATTCTTTAAATCCTGGAATAACAAATAAACGATTAAGGTTATCATAATGATAATCAGATAGGTTCTGTCTATCAAAAATGGCATATAGAATATTATTCGCGGGCTTATCCGTTTCTTTTTCAATAATTTCTGCCAATAAATTAAAACTCCAGTATTTGCGATGTTCTAATTTACTCTCTCGTGAATTATCAAATGTTTTCGCAAAAGCATCACCTAAAAGATAGATAACCCATGATGGAAGCTCTTGAGTAAATAACTTAATATTCAAGTCTTGGCAGGCAGCGGCGAGTACTTTGGCAAATCTAGCAACCTGAGATGCTGTTATTTCAGCACCAACTTTTGCATACATTTTGTGACGAGCATTCATTCCTTGACGTATGACCTTTGAATACGGATTAGTATCAAAGTTATTACTTCCCCACCACCAATCAACTGTCCCTGGCTTATCCAGCAATTGAATTGCTTTTTCATTATCTAATTGGCTTAATTTAACCAGTATTTCAGGCGATTTGCCTTCAATAATATATTCCAATATTTCCTTAGGTAACTTTTCATCAAATACACAAAAAGGTAAAAGTGTTTCTTGTATAGCCTGCTCGGCGATTTTAGACTCTTTTTTGCCAAAAATAGACAATAAGTTAAAGGTAATTTTAGCCACGTTAGATCCCTGAAAGTATTTATATAACAACTTCTTACCATTTATTATTTATCGTCACAATTTGATTATTCTTAATCGTTTTTTAATCAGAAGTTTCCATACCATAACTCGTGGCTTTTTATTCTAACAATTTTGAAATTAATTTTAATTTAATCCTAAAAATCAGCTGATATCGATTATTAACTTCAAGCTAACACGTAAAATAACATTTATGTTCAAAGAGTTAATATCACAATTTGCACTGCTTTTAGTGATAATTGATATACCTAAAATAGAATATTTCTGCTCAAAGCACTATTTTTCTACTGTTTAATTTATGACAGAAAGACACTTGACTAAACACATAGTCTAATAATAGACTATAAATCTAATCAACTTAATAAGACGAGGTAATCTGTGAGTCAATCTATTTTATATACGAATGCTCCTGACCTTATTTCACCACGAGGCCATTATTCTCATTGTGTTAGCGCAAATGGTTTTGTTTTTATTTCTGGGCAATTACCTGTCGACTCACTAGGTGTAGTAAAAGCTCACTGTTCATTTGCAGAACAGGCAAAGCTCGTATTATCAAATTTAACGGCTTGTCTAACTGCCGCTGAAATAACAACACAGCACTTAGTACAAGTCCGTGTTTATATTGCGGACATGAATAATTGGCCTGTATTCAATGAAATTTATGCGCAGTGGATTGGTAATTTCCGACCAGCGCGGGCCGTCGCAGGTGTTTCAGAATTACATTTTGGATCTGCTATTGAGATAGAGGCAACTGCAATAATAGCTTAGATATTCAATACTTTATGAGGTATAAACATGACAGACTTAATTTTACCAACTTATCAAGATGTAGAAGCCGCTGCACAACGCATTAAACCATATGCAACTAAAACACCCGTCATGACATCAAGAACGGCTAACCAACAATTTGGGGCTGAATTATTTTTCAAATGTGAAAATTTTCAGCGTATGGGTGCATTTAAATTTCGCGGTGCATTTAATGCGTTATCACAATTTACCCCAGAACAAAAAAAAGCGGGCGTTATCGCATTCTCTTCTGGCAATCATGCACAAGGCGTTGCACTTGCAGCGCAACTTCTTAATATTCCTGCCACTATATTAATGCCAATTGATGCACCTGACGTTAAAGTTGCAGCAACTGAGGGGTATGGTGCGACAGTCATTCGATTTGATCGTTATACAGAAGATAGGGAACAATTATGCCAAACCTTAGCTAAAAAACACGGCTATACCCTGATTCCACCATTTGATCACCCTCATATTATTGCAGGACAAGGAACCGCAGCAAAAGAGTTAATTGAGGAAGTCGGTGAGTTGGATGCATTATTTGTTTGTTTAGGTGGCGGTGGATTATTATCGGGTTGTGCATTAGCTGCGAAGAAACTCTCTCCTAACTGCAAAATTTATGGCGTAGAACCGGAAGCTGGGAATGATGCTCAGCAATCCTTCCGCGCAGGAAAAATCATTCATATCAATACACCCAATACCATTGCAGATGGTGCGCAAACACAACATATCGGCCAATATACATTTGCCCTTATTCAAAAAAATGTGGATGACATTTTAACCGCAACAGATGGGCAATTAATTGAATGTATGAAATTTTATGCAGAACGTATGAAAATGGTAGTAGAGCCAACCGGCTGCCTTTCTTTTGCTGCGGCGATCGCCCAAAAGGAACAATTGCAGGGTAAGCGTGTGGGTATTATTGTTAGCGGTGGTAATGTTGACATCAAACATTTTGCACAACTAATCTCACAATAGCAGCGAATTATTGCTGGCTTATAATATGCAAATAATAGTCGTTAATAACGAACGGTTTCTCCTTCATCTATTAGCAAATATAAAAATAGGTTAAAATTAAACAAAGACTGTTAGATGAAGGGGTTATTAATGCCAAATGATAAAGAAAATACGTTACTTGCACAAATAGATACCATTGCTAAAGGACTCAGTGAGACATTAGCCCCGTTTTGTGAAGTTGTTGTTCATGATTTAAAAAATCCTGAGCACTCAATTTTATCTATTCATAACAATTTATCTGGTCGACTTGTAGGTGAACCTACCACCGAGCTTGGATTAGCTAGAATTCAGTCTTCTGATTTTCCTAACATCATCGCTAATTATACCAATCAATTTTCTGATGGACGTCCCGTTAAAAGTACATCTATTGGGATAAAAGATGATAATGGCGATTACATCGCAGCACTTTGCTTAAATTTAGATATGACGTTATTTAGAGGAATGCAAAGTATGTTGTCTCAATTTACTCAAGTCGGCACAAGCCCTATCAAAGAGCATATTGAACCTAATGGAACCGAAGCTATTCGATTACGCATTGACCAATTTGCTGCCGCTTTAGCGGCAACGCCTAGAACCTTGAAAGCCGAAGATAGAAAAGTATTGATAGAAGTACTGCGTAATGAAGGTTTACTAGATGTTAAAAAATCAATGGAAACGGTCGCCCAACATTTAGGGGTTTCTCGTGCATCTGTTTATTTGTATGCAAAAAAAGAAAGTTAAGAATAAAACTATCAGTCCCAAATTGCCTTACCTCCCCAATATTCGTCAAACAAATTCAAAAATTGACGAACTTTAGGGGGTAAATAACGCTTCGTAGGATAAAGTGCACAAATAGGATATTCTGGCTTGGAATACTCGCTTAACACAGGTATGAGATCACCTCTAGAAATATATTTACCCACTAAAAATGCACCTAGCTGGCATATTCCATGCCCTTTTAAAGCGACATCCAGTATAGCTTCAGTGTCATTAAGCAATAATCGCCCTTTTGTTAAGTAACGTTGGTAGCCTTGTTCTGTATTGAATTGCCAAGGTACTGAGTTACCCCGATGACGAAATGAAAGAGTTTTATGGTTTTTCAACTCATTAATATTCGTTGGAATTCCGTAATTTTTTATATATTCAGGGGATGCACAGGTAATAAAACGATGAGGTGCCAATATTTTTCGGACTAACCTATTATCATCATTACCACCAATTCGGATCGCAATATCAAAACCTTCGCCAATAAGATCGCAATAATTGTCAGAAAGATCCATGTCAATTTGAACTTCAGGCCAACGTTGAAGGTAAATTTGTATTAAAGGCAATATGTATTGTCGCCCCAAAACAATAGGTGCCGTTATACGTAATAGCCCTCTAGGCTCCAACTGACCTTGGCTTAATATATTTTCAACATTTTCAACCTCATATAATATTTTTAATGCAGACTCATAAACTGTATGCCCTTCATCACTTAGACTTATACTCCGGGTTGTACGATTTAATAAACGTACTTGTAACCGTGTTTCTAATCGTGCAATACATTTTCCCACTGCGGAACGAGAGATTTCTAACTTTTCAGATGACTTTGTAAAACTACTGGTTTCAACCACATCTACAAATACTTTTAAATCGAATAGATTATCCATAATTAATGATGATTTATTTGACACGATTTGTCCCCAATGAAGCAATGAATAGCATATTTATAAACAATACTC
The DNA here is from genome assembly GCF_052096715.1 of Providencia sp. Lineage (NCBI taxonomy): Bacteria > Pseudomonadati > Pseudomonadota > Gammaproteobacteria > Enterobacterales > Morganellaceae > Providencia > Providencia sp. The sequence continues at coordinate 155,937 of NZ_JBQDNB010000002.1, read as the reverse complement.
TCCCATATATGATCAGCTGACAAGTCAAATTACATTTGGAATCAAGATGTCTTTAAATTCATCCATAGGGTCTTCATCAAATAATTATCAACATTCTTGGAAAGCAGTACTTGCTGCTACACTTGCCACCTTTACAGTCGTGACCACAGAAATGCTCCCAATTGGTTTATTAAATCCAATTGCAGCACAATATTTAGTATCAACCAGCACTGCTGGCCTATTAATGACACTACCCGCAATAATTGCAGCAATCAGTGCTCCAATTATTATCTTATTTACTCGAACTTTAGACAGAAAGATAATCTTAGTATTTGGCGCATTTTTGCTAATGGCATGCAATTTAATTGCTGCATTTACACCTCATTTTAGTCTATTGCTTATTAGCCGAGCCTTTGTAGGTATATGTATTGGAATTATTTGGTCAATTGCGGGTGGAATAGCGCCACGCCTTGTTCCGCCAAAAAAAGTAAGTCTTGCAACCTCATTGATATTTGGCGGTGTCGCAGCCGCATCTGTTATTGGTGTTCCTCTAAGCGTTTTCATTGGCGAATGGTTAGGTTGGCGTAAAGCATTCCTCTTAATGGGTAGCTTATCTTTTACTTTGACATTATTATTAATGTATTATTTGCCCCCTCTTCCTGTGCAATCAATACCTACAATAAAGGCTTTTATATATCAAATTAAGAGACCAATTATTTATATCGCATTATTAATAACTTTCTTATTAGTTTCTGGTCATTTTTTAGTATTTACTTATATTAGACCTTTACTATTAAGCAGTGATATCTCTGGCGAAAAACTCGGTATTATTTTATTACTGTATGGAGTTTCAGGTATATTGGGTAACTTTATTTTTGGAATTAGTTCAAACTCACGGTTGCACTTATCTATAAGACTAATTATTACAGGTATTATTTTAGCACTAATAATATTTATTATAGCCCCCCTAAATATTATTAATACTAGCATTAATATGATCTTGTGGGGTATTTCATATGGAGGTGTTTCTGTAGCATTAATGACTTGGATGATCGCTAACAGTTCAAAAAACATTGAAATTACGAGTTCTCTTTATATCTCCATTTTCAATATTGGAATTGCTGCTGGCTCAGTATTAGGAAGCTTACTAATTGCACTTTCTGGAATAAATACAGTATTAATCATTGCTATAGTATTACTTTCTATCGCATTCTTATGTACAAAATAACATCTATATGAGAACTAACAGCAGGGGTTTAAAAATATTAATTATAGGTAATCTATCAATCCATTATGATATTCATGCTCTTTTATTGATAATAATATTTCATTATTTAACTTAATATAATGTTATTTGTTATAATAATTAAAATAGCTCAAACTTATACTAAAAAATAGTCACTATTCTTGTTTATTATGATTAACTTTTAGGCTAACTTATTGGATAAATAACATAACTGTTTAGAACATGGATGAAAAATGACTACTAACCAACAAATCTCGCTTTTCTATGATGCCTTTGGTATCGAGACAAACCCTGCTGTTGTTTTGATCCCAGGTTTAGGTGGGCATAACATTAGCTGGACCGAAGATTTTTGCCAACAAATAGCCAAGGCTGGGTTTTATATTATTCGCATTGATAACCGTGATGCAGGGTTATCGCCACATTTCAACGATTCCCCTCCTATTGATTTAAACGAATTGGTACAAAAATTACAAAATGGGGAAAAAGTTGAGGTTCCGTATACTCTATTTGATATGGCTGATGATGTTATTCACCTTTTAAACTCTTTATCAATTAACAAAGCCCATGTAATTGGTCGCTCAATGGGAGGAATAATCGCGCAATTAGTCGCTGCAAAAGCGCCAGAGCGTATTATTAGTTTATGTCCAATTATGTCCTCAACGGGCAATCCAAGCTTACCGCAAAGTGAACCAGATGTTCTGGATATGCTAATCAGGCCAAGTATTAATCCAAAAGAAGACATTGATGGCTATTTAAATGGCCAATTAGTATTTTATCGCCGAATTAGTTCATCAAGTTGTCCATTTGATGAAGAATATTATCGTGATTATATTTTACAAGCATTGGCTCGAAATTACTCGCCACAAGGAACTACACGCCAAATAGTTGCAGTCATAGTCACTGGTGATATTCGCCCATATTTAGTGAATATTACGGCACCTACATTAGTGATTCATGGTTCTATTGATCCGCTATTTCCTTTAGCTGCGGGTCAAGATATTGCACATAATATTGCGAATGCAACACTAGAAATTATTGATGGAATGGGACATGAAACCCCGCCTGCTTTAAATTCTAATATTGCTAATTTAATTATTACTCATCTACAAAATGCGTCACATTCATAAATATTAAAAAGGCCCATTCAGGGCCTTTAAAATCAATATAGAAAAGCTAAATTACTCACTCTATAGCCAACCTTGTTTCTTATGTTGAGTACAAATTGGGCAAGTTTTATTATCAGCTGTCCATGAAAAGAATGGCAACTGACAAGTATGACATTTAGCGTCATAGTATTGAAAAATCAGGGGTTCACTATTTTTAGCGACATGTTCATGTACATGAATTGATTTTGGAAAACAGACAACTTGACAGCTCATACAACCTGTACAACGTTTATCATCCAAATAAAATTGGTTATCGCCAATCTCAATCGCATTTTCATCACAAACTTTGGCACATGCACCACATAAAATACAACTTGCTACATCTAATTCAATATGAAACCAACTATCTTCTGGATAAAATTGTTTTCTTGCATTTAATCCTGTTTTAACTACACCTTTATCTAAAGGTTTTTGATCTAACTTTTGACGAAATAGCATCATACGACGCCCACTGTCAACTTCTGGCGGTTGAACAATTATTAATTGCCAAATAGGTTCTTGTAAGGTTTTTAATTTAATATTCAAAGCTGCAAGGGTTGGAAGCCACTTATCAACCAATGGCGAGGAAATTTGTATACCACGAATTTGATACTGACGATGCCAAACAATTAATTCTTCCGTTGTTGCTAATGGTTCATCGTGATTAATCATTAGATAATTATTTTGATATGTGCGCTCGTGAGGAGTAATGTTTTCAATCGCATCAACTGGACAAGAAAATAAACAGTTACCACATTGAAAACACAGCTCATTATCAATTTTGGCATTCATCTGTGTAAATGAAATTGCCCCAACTGGGCAACTGGATGCACAATTATCACAAACACTATTTTTTAAGCGCTTTCTAACACAGTTACTATTAATAACAGGTTCGGGGGGAAGATCTAGATTCATAAAACGCTGCATAATTCTTCCGCTCCATTTTTAATAAAAATATATTTGCCATAAGTCGTATAGTTAGAATCTTTATCGAAAACCTATACAAGTTACCTAAATATATTAACGTAAAAAGCCTATAACAAAGATGATTTAAGCTAAAAACAATGCGATTAATCACCACATGATACAAAAAAAATAATATTTTCTATTGAGTTATGATGGCTCTACACGCGAGTATATTTATTTGTTCCGAAATTTGTTCAATCAACGAAGGGTCTAATTCTCTTTTTTCTAATCTTTTTAGTACAGATTTTCGAGCAATGACAAAACCTAATATCTGTCCTATCAAGGCATGAGCAATAATAATTGCAGTTTGTTTATCGTGATGAGTAATAAACTGAACAAGATCTGACAATCTTACATGGAACGGGGCAATAAATTCATTAAAAATAATTTCTGCATTTTCAGTAGGCTCAAGTTGCTCTCTAAGAATCAATACTGAGTAATATTCACGCTCAGGTGCAAGTAATGCACGGCTTAGCCCATTCATTAATAACTTAATTAACATTTCTGCCTTTTGAGCGTCACATTGTGATTGTGTACGTATCTGTGTAAATTGTGAATCAAAAATTTCAACGTTACTCTCCCTAGCCAGTTCAGTCGCAATTTTACGGATAACAGCTGTATAGACGCCCAATTTTCCACCCATATGATAAGGAATTGCCGATTGGTTTACACCCGCATTTTCAGCAAGTTGGCGTGTTCTTACGCCATTAATACCATGAAGAGCAAATAATTTGATCCCTTCATTTATCAGTTTTTCTTTAGTCAACTCAGATGAAAGTATATTTTTATTTATTTCAGTCATATACAGCCGTTATCCTATTTAATTACACATCTGCACGCATTAGATGAGTTGAATTATTATTAAGTTCAATACCTTTGTCTTTTCCGACTATCACAGTACCGCCTAGATTACACAAATGGTAATCAAAAGCACAATTAGGTTCAAATGCAAATGTCATCCCAGCTTTTAATACTAATTCGCGCCCAGGATTAGGAAGACGACTCACATGACCATATTTTTGTGCTAATGGCAGCACTTCAATTCCGGGAGCTGTCCCAAAACCAATAGGACCATATGGATTAATACTATGGATAAGTGGATGTACATGCCACCCTTTTGCCTGTAAAAGCGGTTTCTCCATTTTATCAACCAATTCGCCGAATGTGATCCCTTCTTTTAAATTTTCCACGCCAATTTCATAGCACTCCCTCGATACTTTTGCTGCTCGCTCAATTTCTGGATGTATTTTCCCTACAGCAACTGCGGCTTGATGCTGTGTCTCATACATGCCATACAATGCAAATATTTCAGTCAGAACAATATCGCCCAATTGTATTTCACGAGGTTTTTGTGATCGATATTGCCAAGCGGGCTGCCCCCAACCAATATATTCAGGTCCTGACCCCATTAATATTTCAGCAGTAAATCCCCCCATTGACAGGCACGTTGCGGTCACTGCTGCTGCTATATCAGCTTCTGTATTTCCAGGTATTGCAGTGATCCTCATGGCCTCGCTCATTGCTTCACCAATCATAGCGGCATGCTTAATATGTAAGATTTCTTCTTCACTTTTAATCGATGCGAGTTGGAAAAAAGATTTATAAACTGGAATGAAATTTACATTAGGGAGTTTTTCTTTAATGCCTGAAAGTGTATTGAACGGCATAGCTCCATCGAAATAAAATGGTGGGTAAGGCTCTAACCCAATAACACCAATATTTGCATGAGCAGATACACCTAAATCAATTAGAATTTGACCAATATTTCGCCCTGTTTTACCAACCATTATTTGCTCTGGAGATATCCACTGCATATCCCCTCTTATTGAAGCTTGCATATGATCAGCGACCATCATAGGCGCAAATGTAACAACAATGGGGTCCTTTTCTTGATGAAATAACACGACAGAACCTAATCTGTCGTTAGTAAAATAGTGGTCAATACAAAATGGAGCAGGTGCTGCTGATTCTCTATCTCCATAAATCATCAAAGTTTCGAGATTATTTTCTCGCATGATTTGCCTTGCTAACGCCCATCGTCTATCACGTTCACTTAATGTAAATGCCGCAGGAATCGATATATTTTTCATGGTTACCTCTACGTGTTTATTTAATTTAATTCATTCGAATGAATTAAATATAGGCACAAAAAAAAGAATGTCAAATATATTCATAGAATTTTACTTCATAAATTTGCCCCGATTATTTTTTAAAATAACAAAAATCAAGAAGTAATTTATATTAATCAGTAAGATACTTTGCTTTTAATCCCTCAAAAAATTCAATATAAAACTCTATAGTATATAGAATCAATTATTTCCCTTATAATTATTCAATAATCTATTATCACTTCAATGCCTGTTATTAAACGGTGTAACTGAATTCTTCAATTTCCACATTAAACGAAGGTCTGTATATGAATAATTTTGAGTTTTACAACCCAACACGTATCGTTTTTGGTGAAGGTAAAGTCGCAGAATTGAATCGATTGGTGCCTAAAAATGCCAAAGTTCTTATTTTATTTGGTGGTGAAAGTGCAAGAAAAACAGGTACATTAGATGAGGTTGAGCATGCCCTTGGTGATAGAGAATTTGGGCTATTTGGCGGTATTGAAGCTAACCCCCGCTATGAAACCCTGATAAAGGCTGTCGATAAAATAGAACAGGAAGGATTTGATTTTTTACTGGCTGTAGGTGGAGGTTCGGTTATTGATGGCACTAAATTTGTTGCGGCAGCAGTTAATTACCCAGGTGATAAATGGGAAGTTGTTACCAGTGGCGGCACAACAATTAAAACAGCACTTCCTTTTGGTACGGTATTAACTCTACCCGCTACCGGTTCTGAAATGAATAAAGGTTCAGTGATCACTCGTACAGAATTACAGTCAAAATTAGCATTTATGAGTGATAAAGTTTTCCCTCAATTTTCAATTTTAGACCCAGTCAAAACTTATACATTACCACCAAGCCAAATAAGCAATGGTGTAGTCGATGCTTTTGTTCACATCGTAGAACAGTATTTAACCTATCCAGTAAATGCTAATGTGCAAGATGTTTTTGCTGAAGGCTTACTCAAGACATTAATTGAAATTGGTCCCAAAGCATTAGAAACGCCAAAAGATTATGATATTCGAGCAAATTTGATGTGGACAGCAACATTAGCGCTCAATGGTTTAATTGGTGCTGGTGTACCTCAAGATTGGTCAACACATATGCTAGGCCATGAAATTACCGTACTTTATGGTTTAGACCATGCTCAAACATTAGCGATTGTATTGCCTTCGATGTTGATTGAAAAATTGCCACAAAAACAAGCTAAACTTGCTCAATATGCTGAACAAGTTTGGGGAATATCACAAGGCACTGAAAAAGAAAAAGCTCTCAAAGCTATTGAGTTAACGCGTGAGTTCTTCGAAAAAATGCAGGTTGGAACCCGCTTTATTGACTATAATTTAACGCAAGATGTTATTGAACCATTGGTAAAAAGCTTAGAAATACACAACATGGTCACCTTAGGTGAACATCAGGATATTACACCAGAAGTTAGCCGCCGAGTTTATATGGCTGCATTATAGTTAAACGTAAATAAGGGCCAATATCAGACTGTAATTAATTTGGCCCTTTATTTTAAATTAAAATTTAACTATCCCCACCTAACACTAACTGACTTTTTGCATAAAATTTTCAACATAATTTATAGGGTCCCAAGATATTTTCGTTTCCCCCACCTCAACGCTACTATATTCATCCTGCATACGTATTGATGCTAAAGAATTAACTAAATAATCTAATTGTTGTTCTACAGAATTGTCATTGATATCAGTTAATATTTTATGGTGAACGACTGTCGGCGCTTGCATGTTTGGATATTGATAAATTTTCACTCTATTGCCATTTTCTGACTCATAGGTATACGTCGTACTATTTTCGATATTATTAGGAGCCTCTCGATAACAGGATGGTTTAAAATTAATAAGGTGAATCGTATTTTGCCCACCAAAATTACTAATATATGCACCACCTTTTTTATCACCATTAATAATAAAAATATTTTTCCCTCCCTCATCATTTAGCATTCCATCAGTGCCATTGGAAATCAATATGTCGTTCCCTTTCCCGCCGTATAGATTGTTTTCCCCCCGGTCACTGTAAAGAACATTATTGCCATCTTTTACTGAAACACTTCCTTCTTGAGCTTGTGCCATCAATACACGCCCATGACCACTTTTATCCCACAACCTTTGGGTTTTCCCTGTATTTTTTAATACTAATTGTCTGAACGGTGAATGCTCATTAACATAAACTTTTTCCGAGCTTTGATCTATAGGTGTAAAATCACTACCAACAAGCGTATTTTTAAATTCATCCATTGGCCGCCAAATAATCAATGGATCTAATTGTTCTATTTTCTGTTTTTGTATACTTAAATGTTTTACTAACTTATCCATATTAGACTGCGCTGAGATGGGAATATGGCTAGGTAATGATTGATAGTGATTAATACTCATTTGAATGCTATCAGTTTGTTTAGAATACTTTATTCTAACTTTACGCGGTGATGATATCGCACTATATACACGGAAACTTACCCCATCCTCAATAATTTCTTGATATTGAGTTGAAAAATGACATAAATGTACATGATTATTGCCGATTTCATCGACAATTGTCGTCATCCCATCACCACGGCTACCATCGATAAGGTAATTGTCATCACCTTCCCCACCTACCAATACATCATTACCAATATCTGATAACATGAGATCACTTTGAATCCCACCATAAACGAAATTATTACCTCCACCACCATAAAGTACATTGTAACCTTGAGTTACCTTAATAATATCATTCCCTTCACCACCATCGACAATAACGCCATCACTATTATTTACTTCAATAACATCATGGCCATTAAGCCCAGCAATAATAGAATTTGGTATTTTAAAGCCAGTAGGAATACGAAGGTAGTCGTCATTATCAGTAGCTGAAGAAACATTTAATACAGATACAATGCTGTGACCACCTTTATTTAGTTCTAGTTGAAATAGATTACTGTTACTATCTTGAATAACAACACTTTTTGACATTGATTCATCATAATTAATAAAATTAAGCGTCAACTTTTTATCACCGAAACGGTTCTTTAGATATAAAGATTGCCGGTCAGATTGCAGTTCATAGCCATTCTCAAAGGGTAATGCAATAATAACACGATCATTTTCGGTATAATTACCCTGTACATTAGAAAAGTCGAATGTAAGATTTCCTTGCACAAACTGCTCGGGGCTAATTTGATAAAGATCACTGCCTTTACTCACCATGATTTGACTATTTCTGTCTACCATTAATAATTGGTCATTCGTGTTACTGCCTTCATAATCTAACTTATTGATCAAACCAATAAAGTTGAATTTCCCCCAATGGGGAGCACTGTATAATCGCTCATCCCCAATAGCGATTATATTTTCAGGCATATTAATTCGTGTCGATTTACCTGTCTTCTTATGTAAGGAATCACTGTCTTGGTGATATGTGACTTCATAAATTTGTTTGTTATCTATAAACTTACCTTTTTCTATATCTTTTAATTGGCTATTTAAGATAAACCCATCTAGTGTACGTAGTCTATATTGATGATTAACTTTTAATGTTCCATTCGCCTCACGATAAACATTTCCCAATGTTAAATTAGCTTGTAAATTATACTTTACAACTTCGCTATTTTTCGCAGTATATTGAGAATAAATAGTGACAACTAAGTTATTGCCAGAAAATTGAATATCTTTAATTTCGTCAAGAGAATAGCCTAAATTAACCTCACTAAAACCGATATCATTTTCTGAAATATTCGCAGTTAAATAAATAAAATCTGTTGGACCTTTAGTCTCATTAAGATAAGTACTCCAATCAAATCGGCGCATGTAGTAATTGTCATTTCCATCACCACCATTAATAATACCAGACTCAAATATCAACTGGTCATTACCTCGCCCACCATTGATAAAGGCGTTACTCGAACCGGCATCAATCACATTATCTGAATTATTTCCTGTAATAAAAAATTTAGTTGAGCGCGAGTTACTTAGCATGACATTATGAATATCACTTAAATAGAGCTCTTTAGAAGCACCATAGTTCAATACTAACTTTGATTTTTCTTTATTTAAATCAATCTCTATAAGACTGTTTATTGGGATATTTGTTATATTTAGGGTATCGTTTCCACCATTACCATCAAAATATAACTTCGCTACTCCGAATTTTGATTGATTATCGATTAATGAAATATTGAAAATATCATTTTTAGCGCCACCTACAAAAAACTTATTACCAGAAACGTAGCTAAAATGGTTGCTCGAATTATTCTTTCCTATGATGATGTCATTGCCGCCACCAGCGTTAAAACTTATATCTTTAGACCTCGGTTTTTCCTCATACTTATAGCCAATATTTATCATACCTTCATAAATAATTTCTGGCTTTTCACTTAATATTCTCTTACTAATTTCTTCACTTTCATTTATGTATTCGTCGCCCATATCATTGATATCAACTTCCCCAGTAATGTCAGGGTGATATATATTTGAATGACTATTTCTTAGTCTAAAAAAACGTACTTCACTTGTTGGTAAGTCAGTAAGTTGTGAAACTAAATTTTTATTTTTTTGTGAACGATACATATCATCAAGTAAGAACTCTCGAGAAAAAACAGAGAGTGTTTGGTTCTCATAACTAGGATTTAAAATTAAAACTTCATTCATACTCTCACTTCCAACTTGTTTAAAAGATAGAGGTGCGACTTTTTTAATTAACTTAAATTTAAGCTTAAAATGAAAATGAAATAAAAAATCATAATTTCCTGTAACTGTACGCCATCGATTTGCTTTTTCATCATAATTTAAGTTTGTGCTAATAAAATCAATTTGTTTTTGAGTATAAACTGGGCCTTTATCATCCATATCAATATGAGAAAAAATATTTGATTTTATTTTTTTGGTAAATTTGGTATCAGTAATAATCCGCCCACTATCCTTTGAATAAATATAATATTTATGCTCAACCTCTAGAATTGGATTTTCAACAAACTGTAAATGTTCTTGAAAACCAGAAAATAATTGAGATGCTTTAAATGCATCTAAGTCTTGTTGCCAATTTCTGTTTTTAAAGTAAGTAATATGCTGTTTATAACTAAAACGATTTAAAATATTATTAGATGGAGATATTCCGAAGGCACCTCTTAGACCTTCCTCTAACCTATCATACAAAACTAATTCCTCACCCAACTCTTCTTCAATTCTTTCAACATTTCGCACACCATTGTAGATTAACCCACCAACTAGTAATGTTGCACCAATGACTAAGCCTATAACAGGAATAACAGATGAACTAAGAATAATTCCAACTATTGTCAATCCAGCAACTACGATATTTGCAATTGATAATGAGCCTGCCACAATTAAATCTTGCCGTATTTTAGGATCAGTTATTTTATCTAACTGTTTAAAAGTTTCATAAGCTTGATAAACATCTAACCCCATCCCAATAAGGTTAAAAATAATAGTTAATCGGGCAGCTAATTGATTTGCCGCATGAAAAGAACCAGCTTTACCATAGGCTATTTTAAGTAAGATTGGTTGTAAAACCATATCACCGTAATTAAAGAAAGCATTAGAACATGCCATATATAGATTTTTTTGAGCCTCTAACCGCTCATATTCACTTAAATTAGGGTCATGGAGCATATCTATTAATTGATAAATACTATTTATCGTCATTAATATACCAGCAGCCCCCATTCCTTGTCCAAAACGATTAGCGATACGAGAATAAACCGGTAATTTAGTCCCGGCTTTATTTAACGATTTAACTATCTCTGGCACTGCATTATCTTTAATAATATTACTATGTTGAATTAATTTGAGTTGCTTCTTCAATACAGCACGTTCTTGAAATGTTGCTCCTTTGGCAATTAAAGTTTGAATTTCATTATCTGAAATAATATTTTTCAGCACTAAAATAAGATTAATATCCTCTTGATTGCCTCCCAAAATAGTAAGTCTACTAGCTAATTGGTTTGCGTCGAACTGAATGTTATTTTTCCAGTCAACTTGCTTTATATGTTCACCATTTAATGGTACCCCATCGATGGTTGCTCCTAATTTATTTAATTGCTCAACCGTAATTATTGTATTTCTAAAGCTAATCTTCATACTTGAAGACAGTAATAATCGTTCATTTATATGATTAATATGCTGTAATTCATTTTGTCTTATTTGTTTAAATTCACGATAAATAGGACTATCAGTATCTATTTGTTGAACGGTCGCCCTACAATCGCTTACACTATCATGCTGAAAACCCACTTTTTGAGCAATTGAAATTTTAGAACCATCTGGTTGTTTAATCGTCTGCATTATATGCTTTTGAAAAATAGACGAAAACTGTGATCGTACATCATTAAAGTGATGACTCGAAACTTTAAATTCCATTCCTGTACTATCGAGTAAACTTAAGTAATATTTCCCATCACTCGAATAGCTTGTTATGGTATAAATAGCTGATTCATTCTTTAAATACGTAATTTGATTATTCTGTAAATTTTGTAAAACATTAGCTATAGATTGATCTTTATAAGTTATTCCCATTGTATCTAGGACAGATAGTTTTCGCTGATAAAAATCATTATAACTTACTAATAACGCATGCTCTTCAGGTGATAATCGATTATATACATACTTATTTTTTAAATCATTTATTGTCATTATAAATTGTTGAAAACTCAGTTCATTACCATCGAGATTATCTGATTGATGAAGTAGACTATAAATGTGATGAATTGATTTATGATCAACTGAAAAAATAGTGGTCGCACTTATATCTGTGTGCGATACGATATTTTCGGTAACTCTTGATAATTGAATTAAATTGTTCTGTTGGTTATTACTGATATCGGCAATTTTCTGTAACGCTTGCTTTAGTGAATGCCCTTTAAATATAACTTTACTTTCATTATAACTCACCAAAAAGCGATCAATTTGCTCATTATATAAATTTAGACTTTGTGGATCGTTAACTAGAGAGAGGACATCTCCTCGATGAAAACCATACTCAGCAGGAAATAATGAATACAATCGCTTTTCTGAAATCTGGCTTAAATGTATTATTTTCTCAGGTTGTAAGCTTAAAAAATCCAAAACATATTTAGTTTCTATTGCCTGTTGTTTTAATGTGATATCTTGATTATCAAGAAATAAATCATTCCACTTATCAAAAGAATTAGATGGACTTGCCATATTAAGAAAATCTTGTACCTTTCTATTTACAATAGGGTCATAAACTGCAATGTTTATTTTATTAATATCTAACTCACCATTTTCCTTACAAAAATATTGAGTTAAATAAGGATGCTCAGATAGAGTTAAATCTGAAAGCACTAATTTCCCTATTGCTACTTCCTCTAGAAAAACGCTAATATTATTTTTGGTTTCTATTGTCTCCCTAGATTCAATTGATGTAACATCAAGCCTTATTCTTTTAGGTGGTAATAATGGTTTATCACTCACTATTACTTCATTACCTATACCTTTATTTAATCTAACATCTGAATCTAAACCATTTAATTTTAAAAATCTAGACAACTCAGAATGAAATTCGGTTTTCATTAGTAATGTTAGTTTTTCTTTTTTATCTGTTAAATGTAATTCAATTTTTCCTGGATCATTAAGTTTATAGCGTTGTTTTAATTTTATTAGCCCACTTGCTAAGTTTTGTTTAAAATTCAAGTCCTCAGTAATATTATCAATTAAAACCCAGTTTTGATTAGAATATTTAGATAGCTTTTCTACATCTCCATACTCTACCATCATTCTTTGAGAATTAGGATTTAATTGAATAATTAGTGTGTTATTTGGGTTAGTTGATGCTAACTTCTCTGCTTGTAACTTACCAAAATCGCCATAACCAGACCGGATAATTACCATGAGATTATCGCTATCAATATCACTGTCAATGCTACTATGAGCTACTTTATTCTCAATTTTTGAGCTATCAACCATTAACCATAATGGAGCTTCTTTTATATCATAACTATCTAAGATTTTTGTAAAGCGTTGGTAAAAAGTGCCATCACCTAGTTTATCGCTAAATTTAACTTCATCAATAAATAACTTATAAGCATCATGATTAAATGCAACTTTCCTTATTAATTCAATATCTATTTTATTATTGTTTGGATTTTTGAAGATCTGCATGAAATCAGACTCACTTTCATTCAGTAACTGCCAAAGAAATAATTCTCCTTTGTGTAATTGTTCAATAAAATAGACAACAGCAGGTTTATCATTAATGAATACTTGTTGAGTTAATTTATCAACAACAAAAAGTAGGCGATGGTCTTTCGTTTCTAAATAATGTCCCTCTCGTCCAATAGGCCAGAAAACTTTTTTTCCAGAAATGGTATTTCCAACTAATCGGTTATAGGCAACTAAAGGCACGTTAAAATCATTTTTCGATAATTCAATACTCGTTTTTAATGCGAAATTTTGATTAACGCCCCCACGTGCTAAATTACAACCAATTAATACGACTTTATCTGGTTGATATTGTGTTAATACACTATTTTTTAAATAAATCATTCCTTCAGAGAATTGTTTTGAGGTACTACCTTCATACAAAGTTTCTTTCTGTGTATATGTATACTGACCATGACCCGTTACAATCCAACGAATTTTCCCTGATATTTTAGCATCCAAGTCACCCTGTAAAACTTTCCATTGTTGGCTTGCAACATCAAATTGTATAACTGTAGTTTTATTTGGGTGTTTCGACATTGCATTAGCGGTTGTTCTACCAATAGTATCATCATAGCCAATTTGAATAACAACATTATGATCAAATTCTGAGGCATTAACCAGTTTAGTATTCTCTTTTGGGAATGCACTTAATTCTTTTTGTGAATCAAAAGGATTTGTCCAGTTATCAATATAATTCGTTAAAGGTGTTTGCTCCCCAACTGCAGGTTTGGGGTGTGGCTCTTTAATATAACTCTGGTAGACATCATTAAAACCAACATCTAGCCTATCAAATGGCTTGCCTAATAATTTATCTATTATTCGAGTTTCAGTAGAAAGTTTACTTAGATCGACATTATTATCTATATTAAATAATTGGTAGTTATCTTCACTTATAAAAATGTCATTTTCTAATTTACTTAGCAATGAAAGATTATTTTTTAATTTCACATAAAGGTCAGCCCCATCAATACAATTTGTGTGTATCTTTATAAATTTACCATCAAAATTCAACTTTAAACTCATTATCTGATTTTGAGGATCATAGCTTTCATAACTGAGCTTATATTTTTTATTTACATCCAAAAAAATGGATACCGCTCTTTCACTTAGTAATCTATTTTTAGTTCTTGCTATATCTTCCGTAGATGAATCAGTTAAATAACCACCCTTTACAGCATTTTTATCAATTGTAAATTCTGTTATGTTAACTTCATAGTCACCATTATCTAAAACAGAAAATTCATAGTTTTTACTGTTAGTTTTAACCTTTTCTTTGAGATAATTGAAAAAATCATCTTGATCATGAAATTTCATCAGTCCAGTATTTGGATCAAAAAATGAATATACCCAACTATTCGATACTGGCTCGTATTTTACTGTGATAGCCATCGCATGAGCTTCACTATTAAATTGATAAAAAACAGTTTTTTTATTTTTTTTTGATAGTTTCATTTCGGACATGAATTTTTCTAGTGAAATAGAATAGCTTTTATTCTTTACATCTGAACTATAGCCTTCATTGTAAATAATACCATGGTTTTTATCCATATCATTTTCACGCAATGATATATCATCCATTATTTTTAGCATTATAGCTTCTATAAAAATAGCAGCATCATCATCTGAAAATTGGTAATTTAATGCTGGCAACCTATCCGAAAAATATTCTTTTAATGTAATGAATTGGGGTTCTAACTCTATCATTTTTCCTTCTGGCGTATTAAAAAAATCCTTACTCTCAAAGAGAGCACTATAATAACGCTCTACTAAATCAATTTGCTTTTTGCTAATATCATCATAAAGACGATCAAACCTATATTCACTATTTTTTTTATTATAATTAATTGTTTCTATAATGTATTCATTAAATTTTCCTCCGGGTGTTATTTTTGGATATTCGTTTTCCGAATAAAATATAGATATACTAACTAACTTATCAATACTCTGCTGGTCACTTACAATATTTTTTATCAACTTATGTAACGATTTTCTCGCATGATACTTTTGAGCATCTATCTCGATTTCAGTCATTTTATTTGAAGAATTATTTTTAGAATTTATTATATCCATATATGTATTTAGCTTATTTAAATATTCTCCCCCTTGACCACTGGCAGAATATCGAAGGAATGATTTAACAAAACCATAGCAATAACCTTCATTTGAAATCCCTCTCCTTTCTCCTTCCTTAGCTAATATTTCTTTTATTTCTTTATTAAACATATTTCTTTGAATATATGTGATAATATCTCGCTGTTGAAAATTAATTTTACTTTGTTTTAAATTCACCTTATGCATATAAAAGTCCTTTTTATTTTAAATAACTAATGGTTCACATTTAGAATAAAAATAACATATAACTATTTAAATTAAAATAAAACAATAAAGATTGAGAATTATTATCATTGTAAGTAAATAAAATCATTAATAATATAAATTGTACGAATTATTAGCTCTATGAGTAGCTAATATAGGTATATCTAAAGCTAATTAAATTTTTTATTTTAACCTTATCAATAACCAAAGAAGTCCCGCAGCACACAATGCCATAATGACATTAAATAAAAGACTAAAACTTACAGCATTACTAAGTTGCTCAAATGCCATTTTGCTTACTGTATGTTGTAGTTTATATTGTAAAATAACTAAAGCTGCCGTTGCACCAATAGCCGCACCAATTTGTTGTAACGTTGCCGTAAAACCAGAAGCCATGCCTACAGACTCCATCTGAACGGTTGATAGCACTAAATTTAGCATTGGAGTCATAATCATCCCTTGCGTGAATCCGATAAAAAATAAACTCAATATCAATTTATTGAAATGAATTAAAGATGACGTAACGTTTATATTCATCATCAAAACGATATAACTAATACCATATAATACAGCCCCCCATAATAAAACTTTATCGCCATATCGGTTTACCCAACTTGGGGTTATGAAAGAGGAAATAACAAAACCAATACTGGCAGGAACAAACATTAAACCTGACTGTAATGGCGTCAGCCCTAACCCATTTTGTAATAGTATTGATAGCAACAATGGGAACGCTGACGAGGTAGCATAAACGCACATAACGATGAACAGACCAATCACAAATGGACGATTATTCAATATTCTTATGCTCAATAAAGGCACTTTTCTTTTTTGTTCTAATTTAATTTCATAATAAACAAATAATGCTATCAACAATAATCCCATAATTAATATGGAAGAACTACTTAAAGCCCATCCCCAAATAGGTAGCATTAAAAAAGGTAATAGTGTTACACCAATCCCACTGCTAGATAAAATAACACCTACCCAATCTAAATTGACCTTAATTTTATCTCCTTCAGATAAGTAATGAGATAAAGCGATAGCTAAAATACCAATTGGAATATTAATTAAAAAAATAGTTCTCCAACTTAATCCAAACAAATTTAAGGTTATTAACCATCCACCGAAAGCTTGTCCTGCAATCGCGGCAAGCCCTAACATCATACCTAAATAACCAAAAGCCTTTTTGGCTTGCTGCTGATCAAAATTAATGCGGATACTTGAATAAACCTGTGGAAATAAAATAGCAGATGATAACCCTTGAATAAATCGTGCTATCACTAATAGCATTGCCGTAGGTGCTAAAGCACAAAGTACCGATGAGAGAATAAAAAATAGCATACCGGCCTGATACAATGTTTTTTTACCAAAAATATCGCCTAATCTTCCCCCTGTGATTAGTAATAAGCCAAAAGCTAATTCATATCCTACAATAATTAATGTCAATTCAGTAAGACTAGCATTTAAAGATTTTTCTATGCTCACAATGGCAACATTAACGACAAATAAATCAAAAATTGTCACGAAACCTGCAAGCAGCAATACAAACAAGGTAATTCCTTGATGTTTATTCATATAATTCTCATTTAGACAGCCCAATAAATGAAGACTATAATAAATTAATTATCCTGCTACAATTTAACTACTTATACTATTACTAAATACAATAGGCTATATGAAAGATAGACAAAGAACTCGTCCTGAACTTGCTGATTTCTTGAAAAATAAGCGTGAAAGTTTATCCCCTGAACTTATGGGATTACCTCGAATAACTCGTAGAAGAACTCCAGGGTTACGTCGTGAAGAAGTTGCAACTCTCGCTGGCGTCGGGTTAACTTGGTATACATGGTTAGAACAAGGACGAGATATTGGTGTATCAACCCAATTTCTTGATAGCTTAGCAACTGCGTTACATTTAAATAGTGCTGAGCGCCAACACTTATATCTATTAACGCAAAATCGTGAACCTATTGCGACTGAAAATACGGAAAGCAATGTTCCCCCTGCAATATCACGAATGATTAAAGATTTTCCTAACGATTATCTTTGCTATGTCTTAAATTTACATTGGGACGTATTAGCATTTAACACACAAGCAGATCATTATTTCCATTTTTCACAAGCAAAATCTCACCGATGTAATTTTCTCTATTTATTGTTTATTGATGAACGTTACCGTGAACGATTTAACCAATGGCCATTAGTTGCTCAGCAATTACTTGCGAGTTTTCGTAGAGATTATGCACGAACAAAAAATAACCCTAATATTAAAAAACTTATTAATACCCTAAATTCTGAATCAACTCTTTTTAACGATTTATGGCATCGACATGAAATTTACCAGCCCTGTACTGGCATACGTGAAATCAACTATCAAAATCAACAGCAAATCTATGATTACAGTTCGCTCACCTTTGATATTGAAAAAGGTAATCGCTTAATAGTTTATATACCAGTGAAAGGACATGAAACAATAGAATAATTGGCTTAGTTTTTAACTTTCATCTTATTTAACTAAAAATCAAACAGATAGTGACAGCAGATTACGCTAATTAAATTTAGACGACCTCCAATAACCAGATATTTGGTGGCTAATGGGACATTGGCATAATCAAAATATTGTTTTTATTTTTAAGGGCAATAAGCCATTTCTTGCGACATTATTTTTATGTATTTTATCATATCTACCCGCAGTAAATTCCTTGAGTAGCATTTATTAATTCTATAACAACTATTATAATTTTAGGTCGTGAGTTATGTGGTCAAAGTCCAATATATCTAATAGTGCATTGCTAGTGTCCTCTCTTCTTTTAACGATAGGACGTGGTGCTACTTTGCCTTTTATGGCCATTTATCTTACCCGTGAATATCATATGGCAATTGATATTGTTGGCATAGCTATGAGTATTGCCTTAACTATTGGTATTTTATTTAGTATGGGGTTCGGTATTTTAGCCGATCGCGTTGATAAGAAACGCTGCATGTTATTAGCGATAATGGCTTTTATTAGTGGTTTTATTGCTATCCCTCTGATGAGTAATGCAATGCTAGTGGTCGTATTTTTTTCCTTGGTTAATTGTTCTTATTCTGTTTTCTCAACTGTCTTAAAAGGCTACTTTGCAGATACACTTTCCGTCGCGCTTAAGGCCAAAATCTTCTCTCTCAATTATACTTTTATTAATATCGGGTGGACAATTGGTCCGCCACTTGGAACCTGGTTATTGATGTATAGCATCAACTTACCTTTCTGGCTTGCTGCAATTTCAGCGACCATACCGATCTTTTTTATTCAACGCTTTGTGCAAAGCATCAAACCTGCACAACATGAAGATGGTAAAGTAAGAGTATGGAATCCCGCAGCAATGCTGCATGATCGCGTTTTAGCATGGTTTATTTTATCGACTTTTCTTGGTTCTTTAGTCTTTGGCTCCTTTATTACTTGGATTTCTCAATATGTCATCACAGTAGCAAATAGCGAATTTGCACAAGCCGTTATCGGAGTCGTATTGCCTGTTAATGCGATTGTTGTTGTTACCTTACAATATACTGTCGGTAAACGTATTAATCCTGATAATCTTAGAAAGTTGATGACGTTAGGTAGTTTATTTTTTGTTGTTAGCTTAGTGGTGTTTATGAATGCAGGTGAAAACTTATATTTATGGGCGTTAGCTTCCTTTATTTTCACCTTAGGAGAACTCATTTACGCGCCGGGTGAATATATGCTAATAGATAGTATTGCACCAGAAGGAATGAAATCGAGTTATTTTTCTGCTCAATCACTCGGATTATTAGGTGGGGCATTTAATCCAATGCTAACTGGGATTGTACTAACTGAATTACCCCCTTATTCTATTTTTATTATCCTTATATTTGTTGCTGTGCTCGCTTGGTTAAGTATGCTAAATGGAATGAGAGTTAGAAAATTACAATCAATTGTAGCAACATCTTAATACTCACCGCTAATTAATGAATCCATGTCCTATGGACTCATTAATTAAAACTCAGCGGGATTGTAATAATTAGAAAAATAATATCATTTGCTTTAGTGAAAAAAAATGTTCTATAAACTTGTTAATTTTAATGTTTCACCTAGTATTTTAATCGCATTTCGTCTTCTTGCAATTAATGGTAACGCATAATTAATACGCAAGTGATTAGCAAAGCATTCACCCGTAGAAAAATGTTCTCCCGTCAAGACCGTGACTTTATTACGGTGTAATATATCTAATAGCTTTCGATTATCGACCGGTAAATGTTCAACCCAAAGTGAAAATCCACCTTGTGGTCTTGATATACGCGTATGTGCAGGAAAATGACTCTCAACCAGCTCCTTATATTGGCACTGTAACTCACTATAATGTTGACGCATTCGGCGTAAATGCAAAAAATAGTGCCCTTCTTTTAAAAAATTGGCCATTACCTGCTGCATAAATACTTCCCCCGAACAATGGGAAAGGTATTTTAAATGCATAACTTTTTCTTTATATTTTCCAGGGATAATCCAACCAGTACGTGTACCGGGGGCTACAGTTTTCGAAAATGAACTGCATAAAATCACATGACCGTCGCTATCAAGTGACTGTATTGTTGATGGCCTTGGATACTCATACGCTAAGCCAGCCAAACAATCATTTTCTATTACTGTTCCATTGAATTTTATGGCAATCTCTAACAATCGTTTTTTATGAGATTCAGGCATGATACAACCCATTGGGTTATTACATGTTGGCGTCACCACAACGGCTTTTACTTTCCAACATTCAAATGCTTCCTCAAGTCTATCAAGATTAATTCCAGTTTCAGGATCTGTCGGAATCTCAATTATTTTACGCCCTAATCCATATAATGTTTGTAATAAACCGGGAAATGCTGGCGATTCAACAGCGACAACGTCATTACCCTGTGTACAAGCTTGCAAAGCAATAGCTAAAGATTGATGGCCACTTGTGGTTGTCACAACATCATCAGGTGTAAATAGTTGACGATCATCCGAAATAATATGGATTTGTTCACGTAATGCTTCTAAGCCTTGTAAGCTATCATACTCAAGTGTCAAGGAATTCTTACGTCGAGCTATCATGCCCATTTCTTGCCACAACGGTTCTAGACTTTTATCTTCAATATTCGGTACTGCACAAGATAAAGATGTCACACCCCGCGTTTCTGAAACGCGTAAAAACCCCATTGTTGGGTTCCATTGCGCTATTTGAACAGGTTTTTGTATATAATTAGCAACTTTAGGTAATGGCGCATGTGTTTTTTCTGGAATGACAAAATAACCTGATTTCGGTACCGCGTAGATCAACTGCACTCTTTCTAACTCGCGATAAGCCAGCTGTGCTGTAGTGATACTCACATCATGAGCTCGACCAATATCCCTAACTGATGGCAATTTTTCACCGCCGAGATACTCTCCACGATTAATTTTATCCTGTAGCATCTGCGCTATTTTTTTATACAGTAACACGCTTAAACCCTTAACTTTTTTGCCGTATCTGTACTGTAATACAAAACAGACTGATTTGATCTGTATTTTGTAAAAAAACTCATCTGTCACTTTTTTATATATTTACACCATGTAATTCTAATTAAAGATTAGCCGACCAACAGGATATTTTATGGAATATGAAAAGAACACAAGTGGCAAGCCTCATACTAAATTTATTTTAACCCAACCTTTGTTTTGGTTATTAAATAAACTTAAAAAATATATAAGGAAAAAATGCCATGAAAAATATAAAGGCCAAAAAATATGAAACATTATTTAAATGGATAAAAATAACTTTCATTAAATTGATGTTTAAAGGTTACTCAGCAGGAACTGCACATTATAATAAATAAAACAAATGAAGAACCACTAACTTTGATACGAAATTTAAATATTTTTTATCTAAGTGCCTATTATGAAAAAATACCTATAATAGGCACTTAATATTAACTATTTTATTTTCTCATCAGATTAAAACCTTTAATTGCTGACTGATGATATTGCTGATTAATAGACGAAGTTAATGATTGCGAAATAGCGGTTAATTCAGTGCCCGCAAGCAATGGAGAACCCGTTTTAAATGGCGGTCTTGGGTCATATTCAATTGCTAACTCGACCAATTGTGCAAATGATGTATCTTTTAATTGCTCTAAAACTAATAACGATGCATCAAAAGAACCCGTAGCAGGACCCGATGTGTAAATATTACCGTCGATGATCACATCGCTTCCAGCAACTGGAATCGCATCAAGATCACTTAACATAGGCACAACATTAGAATTACTCGTCGCCCGACGACCAACAAGTAACCCTGCGGCACCAAGCACTAATGTGCCATAGCATGTTGCAATAACATATTTTGTTTTAGGCACTATGCGCTTAAAAAAGTTTAAGACTTCGATATCTTCAACGATTTCAGGTGGAACCATCCCTACAACTAATACATCTAGATCATCAGGACAATCGTTAAACGTCATTGTTGGCATTGTAGGCCAACCAATATAGCCTTCAACTAACTCTTTTTCTTTCCAAATAAAATGAATTTCAGCAGCCGCAATGGTAAAAACAGATTGTGCACCATTGATATCCATTGGCATAAAACCGGGACTAACAAATATGCCTACTTTCAATGGAGTAGATTGGTTACGTCTTCCCCCGTCAACAAGTTCAATAATAGATTTTGTCGTTTTACCATAAATACCATTCACAATATTCATTATGCTTCCCTATTTTTATACCGAATGGTAAAATAATGGCAGCTATCTAATAATAAGTAAATAATTATCTTACTGAGTGGTACAAAATGAAAAGAAAAGGACGCCCTCGTCGCTACGATAGCGATATTGCGATTAATCACATTACAGAACTATTTTGGCGTAAAGGATATACTGCAACCTCTATGGATGATTTGGTTCTAACCACCGAAATGAATAAACCTAGCTTATACAGCGCATTTGGAAACAAATTTGCGATGTATGAAAAAGCAATTGAACATTTCAGTAAAATAGCCGGAACTCGCTATAGTGAAGCCCTAAATAAACAAAATGACAATGACGATATTTCGCAACGACTACTGCGCTATTTTTTAGTTGGGATTGAATTATATACTGGGAAACATGGGCAATTAGGTTGTATGATCCTTTCTACTGCCTCAGCTGAAGTTGATATTCCAGAAGTACAACAGCACTTAGCCAATGTCATTAAGGCACAGATAAACCAAGTTGCCCTTGCTATTACGCAAGCTTTAATTGATGGAGAACTAAAAGAAAATTGTGATATTGATTTAACCGCACAGCTTATCACTGCAATACTACATTCAATTTCATTAAGAGCTCGTGCAGGAGAAACCGAGGCAAATTTATTCGCTGTAGCTCAAGGCGCCATCGACATGTTAATTAAGCCATTAACTATCTGAATTTAATATGATGACTTGGCCTTCTTGTTGAATTACATCTTGTTCTTTTAGTCTAAATAAAACTTTATCTAAATGACGACGAGAAGTACCTAAAATTGCGGCCAATGTATCTCTAGGTAACCGAATTTGATGACTAGGTAATTGTTCTAGAATATAAAGTAAGTTTTTCTCAATGGAATCTACCGCTGTCATTAATCGTTGTTCTCCATTGATTAATGAACGCTTGGATAATTGACGATTTAACAAAATAGACAAGCGATGGTCTTGAGAAACCCATGATAGAAAACTATTTGATGGAATGCGTATAACACGAGCATCGGTTAGCGCAATTACATCATAATAATAATGTTTTTGTTGGCAGAGAGCTTCCATTTCGCCTAAAAATTCACCGCGATAACACAGTGTTAATGCTAATTCTTTACCATTACCCGCAAGTTTATTCACCACAAACTCACCTTCAATAATAATATAAACAAACTGATTCTCCGTACCCTGATGAATCAATTTATATCCTTCTTGCAGATGGATGGTGCAAAAAGTATTTTTAACTGACGGCGGCGCATGACGAAATAACCAATCAACATTGGGCAATAGCTCTTGTTCACTGAATTTTAACCACAACTCGCGAAAAGGCGTTTCATCTATCATTTTGCCACCTCAGTTATTATCCTAAAATTAATCCAGCAATCGCACCATTCATCAAGTTAGCCAATATTGCAGCGCCAAAGGCTTTAAATGCAATACTGGTTAATTCGCCACGACGCTCTGGGCACATTGCGCCTATTCCGCCAATTGCGATACCAATTGTACCAATGTTGGTAAAACCACATAATGCAAAAGATAAGATGACTTGCGTTTTCACGCTTAATGCTTCACCTGTCGCGGGTAAAATTCCACCATCTAAATAGGGTTGTAGATTAGCATAAGCAATAAATTCATTGAATAAGACCTTTTGACCTAATAATTGCCCTGCAAATTGAGCCTCAGCCCAATCAACCCCTAATAACCAAGCTACAGGTGAAAATAACCAACCAATTAATTGTGTGAGAGAAACTTCATAACCAGTGAAACTCGTTGCCCACATCATGAGACCATCGAACATAGCGATAATTGCTAACAATGCCAATAACATACCCGCAATGTTAAGTGCCATTGTCACACCAGTACTCGCACCTTGGGTTACCGCATCAATGCCGTTACGGTATTCTGATTTCTGCCCACGCATGGAGTCGCCAGTTGTAAATTTATCACTCGTTACCCCTATTTCTGGATAAAACAATTTTGCAAACAGTAATCCTGCCGGTGCAGACATAAAAGAAGCTGCTAATAAATATTCAATTTTCACACCATATTGTGCATAACCTAGTAATACCGTTCCTGCAATAGATGCTATTCCACCGACTAAAATTGTAAAAAACTCTGATGACGATAAATGCTTTAAGTATGGGCGAATAACTAATGGTGCTTCAGTTACGCCAAGAAAAATGTTTGCAGCAGATGACATTGATTCAGCACGAGATGAGCCTAATAAACGATGTAACCCTCCACCGATTAATAAAATAAGTTTTTGCATGATCCCAATATGAAACAATAAAGCGGATAGCGCAGATAAAAAAACGAGAACAGGTAATACCTTGAAAACGAAAATAAAACCATCATTACCCAACAGTTCAAACATCTTATCTGTTGCTAACCCACCCAGTAAAAATTGAGTACCTACTTGCGTATAATCTAATAATGCGGTGACTTTATCTGCCATCCATATCATGACTTGCTTACCCGTAGGTAAATACAACATACAAAATGCAAATGTGATTTGTAATATTAATGCGATGGAAACGAGTCGCAAGTTTATCTTGCGGCGGTTATTAGAGCAAAGGAAGGCGATAAGAAGTATTACCACCATTCCTAACAAACTATTAAGTGTTGACATTAACGTCCTCCGGCTGGTTATTTCAGTTCAAAGGCGTTCAAATACTGGTATTGTTTGTCACTAAGTGTTTCTAAAGAAATACCCATATCCTGTAATTTAAGGCGGGCAACCTCACGGTCTATCTCATCCGAAACCGCGTACAGCTTTCTATCTAGAGTATGCTTAATTAAATATTCAGCTCCTAGTGCTTGCAATGCAAAACTCATATCCATAATTTCGGCAGGATGACCATCAGCACAAGCAATATTGACCAATGCGCCGCGTCCAAGTAAATAAAGAGTACGTCCATTTTCTAAACGATAAGCGTCAATATTTTCACGGGCTTCAAATGTTCCGACATTAATAGTTTGTAAGTCTTTTAAGTTTATTTCATCTTCAAAATGACCTGTATTACAAATGATCGCCCCTTCTTTCATTAAATTAAAATGTACAGCAGTCAACACATCACAACAGCCTGTCGCAGTTACAAAAATATCCCCCACAAGAGCAGCGTCTTCCATTGTCATGACACCAAAGCCGTCCATTTTTGCTTCTAGACCTTTAATTGGATCAATTTCAGTAATAATGACTTCCGCACCTAAGCCTTTGGCTCGCATAGCACAGCCTTTCCCGCACCAGCCATAACCTGCAACGACAACTTTTTTCCCTGCAATCACAAGATTAGTTGTTCGCATGATGCCATCGAATGTAGACTGCCCCGTACCATATCGGTTATCGAAAAGATGTTTGGATTGCGCACCATTAATAGAAATCACCGGAAAATTCAGTTCATTATTTTTCTCACGTGCAATTGCTCTTAATACACCAGTGGTTGTTTCTTCACAGGCGCCAATCACATGGTGCGCATATTCAGGGTATACGCTATGCAATTCGTGCACTAAATCACCTCCATCATCAATGACGATATGAGGCTCACAGGCTAATGTTTCTTTTACAAATTGTTGATATTCTTCAGCACTTGCACCATGAATTGCAAAAGTATTGATGCCACATTTGACCAGAGCAGCAACAACATCGTCTTTAGTCGACATGGGATTACTGCCAGTGACAGACACTTTTGCTCCGCCAGAAACTAATACTTGAGCTAAATAGGCTGTTTTTGCTTCTAAGTGAATAGAAAGTGCAATACGCTTTCCCGCAAAAGGTTTTTCTTTAATAAAACGTGTTTCTAATGCACGCAATAAAGGCATATGAGATTTTACCCATGCGATCTTTTGCTCTCCAGCGGGGGCTAATGCGAGGTCTTTATAGATACTAGTCACCATCATGAATTCCTTAAAATAAGTTCTAATCAAATTAATGACATTGAACATACAAAAGGAATCTTAGTCACAACAGGTCAATTGCCCATTTCAGGTTGAAATAGTGTTAACAAGATATAGTTATTACAAGTAAATATTGTTTCTGATTATTTATCCATGGATTCTTTGAGTAAAAGTGCTCGTTTCCGATCAATTCCCCAACGATATCCTGACAGTGCCCCATCATTTCTCACGACACGATGACATGGAATGGCGACAGCTAACATATTGGCAGCACAAGCACTCGCAACCGCGCGTACGGCTTTAGGTTGTCCCATTTTTTCAGCAACATCCCTATAACTAACAGTTTGTCCTACAGGAATACCTCTCAACACTTGCCAAACTCGCTGTTGAAAGGCGGTACCACGAATATCCAGTGGCATATTGAAACCAATTTCTGGTGCTTCAATAAAACCGATAACATGCGCAATGAGTTGTTCAAATTCAGCATCTCCCCCCATGAGTTCAGCCTGTGGAAATTTATCCTGCAAATCTCGTAACAACTGTTCAGGGTCATCACCTAAAAAAATTGCACACACACCAATCGGACTTTGAGCAATAAGTACATTTCCGAGAGAGCAAACTGCAAGCGCGAAGTAAATTTTAGTACCATCTCCACCCGCCTTCCAATTTTTGGGGGTCATACCCAATCGTTGAGTCGATGTTTCATAGAACCGACTAGTTGAACTGTATCCCACATCATAAATAGCATCAGTGATACTATTTTTTTGTTGTAATTGTTGACGCATTTTCTTATGGCGAAAAGCATCTACATAAGCCTTTGGTGTTAAGCCTGTTTGTGATTTAAATAATCGATGAAAATGAAAACGGCTGATACCAACATGATCCGCAAGTTCAGATAATTTTAAAGACATTTCGTTTTGTTCTATATAGCGGCAAGCTTGTTCTATTTTCTCTTGATAGAACTGCGTCAATTGAGATGTTTCATAACGGCTACGCTTCCCTGAACGATAGCCTTCATCCAATGCTTGTTGTTCATTATCAAAAAACTTTACATTATTTCGATTAGGCAATCGTCCTGCAACTGATGGATGATTATAAATAAGCGATGTTTTTACACCATAAATAAAATAGCCATCAGCGGCTTTATTACGCTCAACAATCGCTTGCCAACGTTGTTCATCGGTTAACCACATATTTTGAATTGTCATAATAAAACTCCTTGCTAGTTTTGTTATTTTCATTATCCAACTCAATGTAAAACAACAAACTCCATCTCTTGCTTTTTAATTCGATTACCCAGTGTAATGCGCCAGCTTAAAACCAAAAATTATTAGATAATAAATACTATAGTGAATAGACATAAAACAAATAAAAAAGACCTTTTTATTTGATGATAAGCTAAGGTTATCAAGATAAAAAGGTCCATTAATTTCAGGTCTGTTTATTATCGTTAGTTACAAGCACAAACTGCGTTTGTTACACCTTTTGTTTTAGAATTTCTGCGAATAATAAGTAAAATAATAGCAACACCAAGGCTTGCAACAATCGTCCCCATAAAACTAATCATGGTATAGCTAGAGCCATAAGACAATACAGCAGCACCAATCGCAGCACCAATGGCATTACCTAAGTTAAATGCCCCAATGTTTACTGATGATGCTAAAGCTTGCGCTCCAGGAGCTGCATTCATTACTAATATCTGAATTGGTGGTACTAAGCCAAAACTAAATATACTCCAAAATGCCAGACCTATACCTGCGCCTACTGCATTAACCGCAATAAATGGGAAAACAGCCATACTTACGGCAAGTAGAATGAAAAGTGCCAACAAAGTACCATACAGTGATTTATCAGCAAATAAGCCACCAATATAATTACCTATAGTAAAACCAATACCAATAATGACTAACATAACCGTAATCATCTGATCAGATGCATGAATAAATTGCATTAACATAGGTGTAATGTATGTATATAAGGTAAACATTGCACTTGCGCCTAATACAGTTGCAAGCATACCTAACAAAACTTCTGGTTTGCGCAAAATACGTAACTCATTTCGCACATTGACCTCACGACCTTGCAAATTATTGGGTAAAGCAAGCACTAAGCCAACTATAGTAACTAATCCGAGTGCTGAGATTAAATAGAACGCTTCTCGCCAGCCCACAGCTTGGGTTAATTTTGTCATTAATGGTACACCGCCGACATTAGCAATTGTTAGCCCCATAAACATCGCAGCAATGGCGCTCGCTTGTTTACCTGGTGGAACGACACTTGCCGCAACGATAGCCCCTATACCAAAAAATGCGCCATGATTTAAACTGGTTACAAATCTTGAAAGTGACAGCGTCACCAAATCAGGAGATGCTGCTGAAAGTAGATTACCAACTGTAAAAATAGACATTAAAAAAATCAAAGCAACTTTAGGCCGTCTTTTGACTAACAATAATGTCATAATAGGCGCACCAATCATGACGCCTAATGCATAAATCACAACAATTGAACCTGCTGATGGAATATCAACATGTATATTTTCTGCAATATATGGCAGCATACCCATTGGAGAGAATTCAGTCGCTCCAATAGCGAAAGCACCTATTGATAACGCTAAAAGTGCAGTATTAATCTTCATCTAACAACCCTATTTTAAATAAACCATTCAACTAAATTGATGTGGCTGATTTTTTCATATTGTATGGCAATGAAAAAGCCGTTATGGTGGAAATAACTTTTGCCGGAAATGCAATAATGAAAATTACATTTGAAGAACTACAAGCATTTATTAGTGTGATAGATAGCGGTTCAATAACCGCAGCAGCAGAACAACAAGGAATGACGATATCAACCGTAAGTCGCGCTCTGTTACGCTTAGAAGAAAAAATGGAAACAACTTTAATTTACCGAACTACACGGAAGATTAAACTCAGTGAAGAAGGTGCTGCATTTTTGCAAAAAGCGAGAGAGATAATTAACCTAGCACAAGAAGCTGAAGAAATGCTCTCTGCTCGTCAATCAATTCCTTCAGGTAAATTGCGCATTGATGCTTCAACACCTTTTGTCACGCATGTCATAGCCCCTTTAATACCTATATTTCATGAACGTTATCCGCAGGTTGAGTTAGAAATAAACAACTATGAAGGCGTCACTAATTTATTAGAAAAAAAAATAGATGTTGCGTTTAGAATCGGTACGTTAAAAGATTCATCATTAAATGCAACCTTATTAGGTTATAGCCAACAACGATTAGTTGCTAGCCCTTCTTATCTTGAAAAACATGGTATTCCACAGAACGTTGAACAACTCAAACAACATTGTTTATTAGGCTTTACACATCCCGATTCTTTAAATACTTGGCCAATAAAAAACAGTGCTAACGAATTATTAAAAATTACACCCGATATTGCCGCTGCAAGTGGTGAAATACTTTTTCACCTTGCTGTTCAAGGAAGTGGAATTTTATGTTCAGCTGATTTTGTTACTATGGATGCTTTTGCTCAAGGTCAACTTGTTCAAGTGCTGGGAAATGAAACTATCGTGATGAAACAAGCTATTAATGCTGTTTATTATCGAAATCAAGCTGTTTCACCACGACTCCGCTGTTTTATTGATTTTGTGAAAAAGTATTCAAAAAAAATTGAGCAAAGCTAAAAAATGATAAATTATCTGAGCTATCATCACCTTATCTGTTTTTTAAAACCCGATAGAGTAATACCTGTATGCCGTTTGAAATAACGACATAAATATGAAGTATCTTCAAAATTTAGTCGTACAGCAATTTCTTTTATTGATAATGTCTCAATCTCAAGTAGTGCTTTTATTTCTAATATCACCTGCCTATCGATTAAAACCTTAGGTGAGTCTTTAAAGAAATTTTGGGTTATTTGAGACAAGTAAAATGGTGTAATTGATAATTTTTCAGCATAAAACTGAACATCTCGATGTACCTTACTATGTTGCGTAATTAAATCCCAGAAACGCCAGCATAGCTGTGTTTTTCTGCTATAACCTTCATGTTGTTTTACATCTAGTTGCTTAGTGTTATTCGCAATTTCTAAAAATAAATTTTGCATATGGTTACGTAACTGTAATAACCAATATTCTTTTTTTTCTTTAACAATATACATCATTAAATTCTGCCATTGAGACAACATTTCTATTTTATTATTTAGAATCTTAATAACAGGTTGCTTATTAAAGAAAGCAAATAAAAAATTAGGTAATTGAAATGCAATATCTGTGGAGAAGTTCTTATCCAACAATAAATAGTCTACAAGAAAATGCTGTGATTTTTGTTGCAGTATAGCGAAGGTATCATCATATAAAATCACGATATCATTTTTACGAACAATGTAGTTTTTAAAATTGATATTAAAAATTGCATAACCTTGTTTACAGATAATAATGGTAACATACGCTAACGAAAGCGGTATTCCTTGCAACTCATCCAATGACGATTGACCAATACTAACCACTTTTGGCACATGAAACTGATGCTTGTAACACCTTAACATACATTTTCCTCTTTCTAATGCATCCTCATCAATAAATCATATCATTAGTTGTTAAAAGTACCCAAACCAGCAAGGTTTTACACTTATATACTGCAATAAAATACCTAAAATAGAGATGAACAATTAAATAATACCTAATTAATAAGGAAACCATTATATGATTCTCTACACCGATAGGTTAGTACTGCGCCCATGGCAAGAAACTGATGCTGAAAATTTATATTTGTATGCTAAAGATCCTCAAATTGGTCCCATTGCTGGTTGGCCGCCACATCAAAGCGTAAAACAAAGCGCCGAAATAATTCGAACTATTTTTATGCGAGATGAAGTTTATGCAGTTACCTTAAAAGAGGATAATTTGGCTATAGGGTTAATTGGCCTCTCTATGAGTCAAGATAGTAATTTTCCTATCGGTGCTAATGATGCAGAAGTCAGCTATTGGATTGGTGTTCCGTATTGGGGAAAAGGCTTAATACCTGAAGCGATATGCGAAATAATACGTCATGGCTTTAAAAATTTAAAATTAGATAACTTATGGTGCGGTTATTTTCAGGAAAACCAACAATCAAAAATTGCTCAAGAAAAATGTGGTTTCAAATATTACATCACACTTGAACCACAGTTTATCGAATTGATTGATGAAACTAAAACCCAAAATATTAGCCGTATAACTTACAGTGAGTGGCTCAATTCAAAATAATTATTACTATTGATTTATTTTTAAGCTCAAAGCCATTTTACGGTGGCTTTTTTCCTTCCTATATCACTTCCCTTACATAACTTAAATTGTTTACCCTCATAATTTTTGCCACAATACGCTACATTTTGTATAAAGTCTTTTTATAGACCTCGCATTAATGCTATGATTTTTCAATAATTATAAATAGTAATATCAAAATATCTCTTAAAATAATCAACAGGTAAACACATGCACGACTATGGAATTTGGACAATTATAACCCCCATTGTCACCATCCTTTTGGCAATATTAACTCGCCAAGTGATGCTTTCCTTAATGTTAGGGATCTTTGTCGGTTTTACAGTGATTAACGACCACAATATTTTGTTAGGTGTTAAAGGTACAGTAGATGGCATTATCGATACTTTTTCTTCTGCCGGTAATACCAGAACAATTGTATTTATGGTAATGATAGGAGGTTTAATGCGATTAGTGGTTGTCACTGGTGGTGTTCGCGCACTGGTTCAGTTATTAACCAATAAAACTAATCTCATCAAAAACCGTGTTACAACTCAATTGTTAGCCATTTTAATTACCTCATTAATTTTTATTGAAAGCTCAATCAACCAACTCGTTGCTGGCGCTTCAACCAAAAATTTAGCAAGACAATATGGCGTCGCCCCAGAAAAAATGTCATATATTATTCAAACTGCATGTGTTTCAGTTTGTTCCTCTGCTGTTATTAATGGTTGGGGAGCGGTGATCATGGGTTTAATAGGCGTGCAAATATCTCAAGGACTTATTACTGGCGAGCCTTTTGATATATTAATTAAATCGATTGGTTATAATTTAATGGCTTGGCTATCTTTAGCTACCATTCTTTTTTATGTGTTAACCAATATAAGTTGGGGCCCAATGAAAAAGGCCGAAGTAAAATACCAAGAGAGTTTCGTAGCGGGTAATATTACACTGTCTAACCAACACAATGCTGATGAAGACGATATTATTGAACACCCTCACGCCTACTCGGTTTTAAATTTCTTCATTCCTATTCTATCCACCGTTTTAATGGTCCCTATTGCGTTATATATTACAGGCGATGGTGATTTTACCAAAGGTAGTGGCTCAACTTCTGTTTATTGGGGAGTTATGTTTGGTACAGCTGTTTCTTTCTGCTGGTTTATTGGTCGCCGCTTATTAAATATCGATAACTTCTTCAAGGAACTATTTATTGGCTATGCCAATATGCTAAAAATTAGTTCAATCATGATCCTTGCGTTTTTGATGGGAAATGTTTCCGCTGAATTAAATACCGGCGCATACATTGCTGAAGTTACTCAAGGCGTTATGGCACCCGGTTTTTCAATTGGCTTTATTTTTATTATTAGTGCAATTATGTCACTGGCAACCGGTACATCATGGGGTACTTTTGCAATTATGATCCCAATTGGTGTTCAACTAGGCCTATCCGTCGGTATGCCAGTTGAATATATGATTGGCGCAGCTATTTCCGGCTCGATATTTGGCGATATGACCTCACCTATTTCAGCGGACGCAATTGTCGCTTCAATGGCAACAGATTGCGATCATATTGAACATATTCGAACCCAAATGCCTTATGCATTAGTCACTGCGAGTATTGTTCTCACTATTTACCTTTATTTAGGATTTACCTATTAATATCACGGAGTTTACGATGTCACTTCAACAAAAAATTTCCCAATTCAACAAAGTTGATTTACTTAATACATCAACCCCGTTGAATCGACTGAATAACTTATCTCGTCTATATGAGCGTGAAATCTATATTAAACGTGATGATATGACGCCACTAGCGATGGGCGGTAATAAACTACGTAAACTCGAATTTTTAATCGCTGATGCCTTAGCTAAAAATGCAAAGATTATTGTCACTGCGGGTGCGATTCAATCAAACCATGTCAGACAGACTGCTGCTGTTGCCGCAATGTTTGGACTTGAGTGTGTCGCATTATTAGAAAATCCAATACAAAGTGACGACGCAAATTTTCTACACAATGGTAATAAGCTTTTAACCGATTTGTTTGGTACGCGCTGCGTAATGTGTGATGAATTAACCGATCCACAAGCTCAAATGGTTGAATTAATTAAAAAACTGGATCTGCAAGAGGCTTATATTGTCCCAGTTGGTGGCTCTAATGCCTTAGGTGCTTTAGGCTATGTACAATGTGCGATTGAAATTGAACAGCAAACACCTGAACATATTGTATTTGATAAAATCATCGTGGCATCAGGCAGTGCCGGAACTCATGCAGGGCTTGCTATTGGCTTACAAGAGTTACTACCTGCTACCCAATTAATTGGTGTCACTGTTTCACGTACGCAGCAAGACCAAGCACCAAAAGTAGAAAAATTGCAGTTGGAATTAGCGCAGTTATTAGAAATTAAAAACACACCTAACATCCAGCTATGGGACAGTTTTTTTGCACCTATGTATGGAATGCCAAATAGTGCAGGTCTTGATGCGATTAAGTTACTGGCACAAAAAGAAGGTATTTTATTAGACCCTGTCTATACCGGCAAAGCGATGGCAGGACTAATAGATTACTTAGAAAATTCAACAGAAAAAACACCTGTTTTATTTATTCATACTGGTGGTGCGCAAGCATTATTTGCTTACTCAGAAATTAGCCAAACAATTTAATTACTTTATCTATCAATATCTATGGGGTGATTCTCATCCCATTTATTCTACTAAAAGTATCATCTGCAATTTGCTATTTTGTTTTTCTCTCGCACCTAGCCTAAATAGATACCCATTAAATCGACGATTTATATCAAAAATGCTCTCTCCTTCAATGAACCTAGCTTACAGCGTTAAAATTACTATAAACTACGCTCTTAAAGAAATACCATTGATAAATATGATGAAAAATACTTATACCAATATCTAACTAAAAAGGTTAACTAAAATGTCTATAACACTGAAATTAGCTACGGTGCAAGACGTCCAAATTCTTCATGAAATAGGTATAAAAAGCTATTGTCATCATTTCGGACATTTATGGAATAATAAAACAGAATTAGATGATTACCTCTTTAAAGAATATACACCAAGCAAAATAATTTCAGATATAAATCTGGCTAATACAGATTGGTTTTTAATTCAAAGCCCACTATCAATTGCAATTGGGTTAGTTAAACTCAGTTATCATCTACCAATCCCTGAATCTTCAGCAATCGGTACATTATTGAATAAAGTTTATTTTTCACCTCACTCAACAGGTCAAGGCTTTGGAAAAGCAGTATTTCAAATAATTGAACAACTTGCGATGAAACAAGGAGATCAATGGTTATGGCTTGATGTTTTAGCCGATAATCATCAAGCCATTAGATTTTATCAATCCAATGGGATGCAAAAAATCAAAGAAATCATGTTTACCAGCCAAACACAACAAACTCTTGAATATTTGATGAGTAAAAAACTCTAATTTATCAGTAATTAAAGTGAATTTTAATCCATGAAAAATACAATTTTAGTGACAGGCGCAACAGGGCAAGTTGGCCAATATTTAGTTCAAGCACTACACAATATGGGCTATCAAGATGTTATTTTAGCAGTAAGAGACCCGAACAAGTTAAGTTCAGCACCTTTTACGACCATCTTAATGGATTATGACAAACCGGAAACAATCAAAAGTGCCTTAATCGGTATTGATTCTGTGTTTATGATGACAGGCTATACTATTGATATGCTTGCTCAAAGCAAAATTTTTATTGATATCGCAAAATCATCAAATGTAAATTATATCGTGCATTTAGGTGCTTGCGGTGATGATAATGCACAAGTTGCCCATTGGGCTTGGCACCAACTGATTGAGCGTTATATTGAATGGTCTGGTATACAGTTCACTCATTTACGCCCTGAATCTTACATGCAAAATTTGCTAGGTTATCAAGGAGATGATAATTTACAAAAAGGTATTTTACGTTCCTATTTTGGTAATGCCGTGCTAAGTTGGGTTGATTGCATTGATGTCGCCGAACTTGCTGCGCATTGTCTGACCTCACCCAAGCAACATTATGGACAAATCTACCGTTTAGGTTATGAAACTAAAAATCATCATCAGATAGCCCAATTACTTACCAATGAGCTTGGTATTCCCTTTCAATATAAAGCAAAAGATCCCAATGAATTTTGGCAGCATGCATTAAATAATAATTTAGAATTAGCCTATATGAAGAGTATTTATGATCACTTTATTGCTTTCAGTACGGGTGAGTTAGATAGAACAGGCATGGTATTTGATAATTTCCAAAAAATAACAGGTAAAGCACCTACAACATTAAAAGAATTTATTTTAAAGCATCAAAATAGATTTAAGTAAATTTTGTAGCCACACCCTGTTGTGTGGCTATTTTTCCCTAATTTATTTTTAGGCCTTAATTTTTTTATTTGCGATTAAAATACCTAAAATAATCATCACACCACCAACAATAACAATCATACTTATTTTTTCATTAAGAAATAATGCACCGATAAAAACTGCAGTTAGTGGATTTAATGCAATGAATGATCCTGCACTTGCTGCTCCTAACTGGTCTACTCCCTGATAATACCAAACATACGCTATCGCTGAACCTAAAACGCCTAAATATAGAAGGCTAGATAAGTCTAAAAACGATAAACGTTCAAGGTTATTCAAAGTTAATTCCCCTGTCACACAAGAGATGATGACGAGTAATAATGTACCTAATAATATGGCATAAGTTACTGTGTGCAAAGCTCCAATCTCACGAATGACATTTTTACCAGCGACTGTGTAGATCCCCCAACTAATCACACAACCAAGAATAGCTAAATCCCCTTTGTTGGTAAAAATTCCGCCAACATCTTCAGTGTTATCGGACAACAAAATAAATGCACCAATAACACAAAAAATAATCCCAATACCTTTAATTAAAGAAATTTTCTCCCGCCATAAGATAAATGAAATCAATGCAATCATTGCTGGATTAATTGCGACTAATAAAGCAGCTCTGGAAGCGGGTATGTTTTGCAGACCATAAAAAAATAGAATTTGATAAATAAATATCCCACTTAATCCGAGTATAGAAATTTGCATAAGCTGTTTGAATGTTATTTTTTGCCAACCTATTTTAGTGAAACTTAGTAATACTATTAAAAAAACACCCGCAAATATAAAACGAATAGATGCTGACAAAATAGGCGATATTTCAGGTTGTAAAACTCTACCTGCAATAAATGTCCCTCCCCATATGATGGAAACAAAGATCATTTGAATGAAAATAACGTTTATTGAAAATCGGAAAATTATTGCTTTTACACTTATCATCTATACCTCTATAACACGCATTAAATAATATTAGACTTGCTAGATAACGGTATAGTGATAAGTTATTACTTATTCTGGTTCATAAGCAAATGAGCAAATACTCATGACATTAACTCAACTTGAAATTTTTACTACCGTAGCTGAATTTAAAAGCTTCACACTGGCTGCAATGAAATTAAATATTTCTCAATCAGCAGTATCACACGCCGTAAAATCGCTAGAAAAAGATCTTAACGTTAGCCTTTTTGTTCGTGAACAAAATCATACTACCTTATCTGAGATTGGTAATATCTTGCTCATGCGGGCGCATAATATGCTAAGCATTCAAGAATCAATGATCCAAGAAGCGCAAGCAGCTAATGGATTAAAAAAAGGCGTATTACGAATTGGTTCATTTGGTCCTGGTTCATCATCACGCATCTTGCCACCTATTCTGGCACAGTATCGCCGACAATATCCGCTGATCAATATTATCGTTGATGAAGGTGATGATGAAAGTGTGATTCACTGGCTACAAGATAAACGTATCGATATAGGTTTTGTTATATTACCGGATGAAAGATTTGATACTTTTAAAGTAAAAGAAGACCAAATGGTCGCAATACTACCATTAGGCCATCCACTTGCTGAATATGATAAGGTTTCTTTAAAACAACTATGTGAATTCCCGTTTAATTTAACACAAGCGGGATCAGGAAAAACGGTGATGGATTTATTTCATGCACAAAAACTAGTGCCAAAAATTCAGTTTAAAACGAGACAATTATTAAGCACATTCTCCTTAGTTGCTCGAGGGGAAGCGGTGTCAATTGTGGCTCAATTAGCCATTCCAGAGGGTGCTCAAGATTTAGTTATAAAGCCGCTAACACCCGCAATAAAAAGAACGATTGCTTTTGCCATCAATAATGAAAGTGAAGCATCCCCAGCTACTAAAGCATTTATCAAAATAGCCAAAGCAATGCATAGCTAAATTAATTAATTGAATTTATTAACTTATAATGAATAACATACAAAAATTGCTCTGTTGGGTAAATTTCTCGGATCAGTTTTTTTAATGTCTCAAGGGACATTGCTTCTTGTTTAGCGTGATACT
Source organism: Providencia sp. (assembly GCF_052096715.1). Classification (NCBI taxonomy): domain Bacteria; kingdom Pseudomonadati; phylum Pseudomonadota; class Gammaproteobacteria; order Enterobacterales; family Morganellaceae; genus Providencia; species Providencia sp. The sequence continues at coordinate 117,768 of NZ_JBQDNB010000002.1, read as the reverse complement.
CATTAATATCATCATAGGAAATTGCATCGACTGAGAGTATTTCTATATCAGTGTAATATTCTGCAGTTTCTAGCGCATAAACTTTAACAACGGTTCCGGGAACATAATGACTTTCACTTTCATCACGAATAGTGATAACTTTTTCACCCGAAACAACTAAAGGTAGTAGCCGTTCGAAAAAAGTAATAGTCTCTGGCGCTTTGTTCACTTTATTTACCTTAATATGGATATTTCTCGTTATTGTCAACAAGCTATTTTCCAGTAATTAGCAAAAAGTGCAATACAATGGTTGTATAAATGCGTTATGTTCCTCTACAGCTAGAACTCTGGATTTAATGCCTATAAAATATTCCTATTAAATTGTAAATTCAGAGCAAAAAATGAAAAATAACCAAACACTTTTTTACCAACAAGAAAAATATTTTTGGCAAGCTATTTGCCATAGTACAATTGATATCGATGAATCTACAATTACCTATTTCTCAGAATTGCCTATTCCTGCATTTAACTTTATCTATTTACACCAAAATGCATCTATTGCTAGTTTTGAATTAGCCGAAGACTTATTTAAACAACAAAACAAGCCTTATATTTTAGTTATTCAAGATAGCGAATTAGAAAAATTTAAATTCGTTGTTACGCAAAGAGAACTTATTGATGATGGTGAGTCCACAGCAATGATCCTAGACCATTCTAATCTAAGTGATCACGCAAAAGGTATCTCACTACCTAATGGTTATCATATTACAGTTTGCAATCAAGATTTAACATCTTGGGCAGAACCCTTGATTACGGCATTTCCTATTTCGCCAGAAGATGATGAAGCAGGTGATGATACGGTTATTAATGAATATATTCGTTATCATCAACGGGCATTGGATAAGAAAATCAATATGTTGCATTTTGTCTTATTCCATAATCAGCAACCCACATCTACCCTAACACTAACATTGAATAACAAGATAGCCCGTCTTGATGATATTGGAACTGATGCTCAATATCAGCGTCGCGGTTTAGCTACGCTATTAATCAAACATGCTTTACAAGTCTGCCATCAACAAGGCATTGAGCAATGTGTATTAGAAGCCTCCAGTGACGGCCTAGGTATTTATCAAAAGTTAGGGTTTAAACCTATTTTTAATTATCACAGCTTTGTTTCAGCGTAAAATAAATAAGAGAATTCGAGGAATAAATATGTATAAAGTTGCTATCGTTATTTTTGATGAATTTACAGATATAGATTATTTTTTAATGCGTGACATTTTTGGCCGCTGCCGTGAAGACTGGAATGTCCAAGTATTAGGCACAAAGCCCTTTCACACCTCAACACTCGGTCAAAAAGTAGAAACAGACGGTCATATTACACTCGCGAATGATGCTGATGTTGTTTTATTTAGTAGCGGGCAACAAGGTATTCCAGCCGTACTTGCTGATGAAAGTTTTATTAATGCATTTAAACTCGATAATACACGACAAATTCTTGGTTCTATTTGTGCTGGCTCTTTTGTGTTGCAGAAATTGGGTTTATTGAATGGAACACCAGCAACCACGCATCCTGATGCAATGAATGCCTTTATAAATATGGGGGCAGATCTCGAAGATAAACCATTAGTTGTTCGTGGAAATATTGCAACAGCGGGTGGTTGCTTATCGGCTTTATACTTAACTGGTTGGATAGCGGAAAAGTTATTTAATACAGATAAACGCCGCCAAATGCATCGCCAGCTATTACCGGCAAACCAACATGTATTATTTGAAAATATAATTCATAACGCGATTGAAGATGCAAAAATCTAATATTCATAAATAACATCAGCTGTATTGCCCCCATAAAGACAATACAGCAATGATATACTTAAATTGCTAGTGATTAATAGATTGATACCAGCTTTGAATATCCGTCACAATCATTGAAGTTTGTGATTTGCCTTTATCATCTTTAAAAAAGTGATCCAAACCTTCATAACTTTTAAATGATACCTTGGTGTTAGTGTTATTCTTCATCATTCGTTGGGCATTGTGCGCGTCTACATTTATATCTACCATTGTTTGTATGACTAAATGCGGAGTTTTTATTGATTGAATCAAGCTTTGATTATCAATCGTTAAGCTTTCATACCACCAAGTAGGCCCATGACTACTTGCAAATTGATTTTCATCTAATTGTTTGTCTTTTGCAGCTTGTGCAAATTGTTTAAATCCATCTACTGATTCAGATACATATTCAGCCGGAGTATTATTTTTAATACTATAAATGACATCATCTATAAAATATCGACCACCTAAATTTAAAGCAATGGATGCTTTTATATAATCGACTTTGGAAACTATAATATTAGTGACAACAGCTCCCTCACTACCTCCTAATAAGATGATCTGCTGATAATGATCCTTTAACTGATTTAATACAGAAATATAATTTTCTGCTCTTTCAAGTGGAGAATCATTCTTCATATATTCCACCGGACAATTAGCTTGTTCAACCTCTTCGTCATTTTGACCGATTTGATCAGTCAAACCTGTTTTTTCAACTAACAAAATGTCATTATTTGGAAAAGCAGCACCAAAATTTTTGACCATATCGGGATTATTAACCACACTTTTACAGTCAGAACCTTGAATTAAAACTAACAAATTTTTAGATTTAGCCGTTCCCTTTTGGATTAGATAATAATGAATTTCTTTACCATTATGTGGTTGAGTTTGCATTTGATAAGAATAATTTTCAGCAATACTATTAAATGGAAATAATAATAAAATAAGTGAAATCGCTTTGATTTTCATGAAGTTCCTATTCTCATGTTTGCTCTAATTATTTATCAACCATGATGTTCATAAATCGCATACTGAAATACACTAAATTAGCGTAATTTAGTGTAATAACTAATCTGAAAACAAGATTTTCACTGAATTATTATCAAATAACTGAATTATTTCTTTAGGTAACTGTTTATCCATCACGAGAATTGATAATTGGTCACAATCAGCAATAGTATACCTTGCTACACCCGGCAATTTATCAACAGTCAGTCCCATAATAACCTGGCTACTTTGTTCAATTAGCACTTTTTTAAATTCAGCTTCTTCATAATCAAATATAGAGATCCCTATTTGAGGGTCAAGTGCACATCCGCCAAGAAAACATTGATCAAAATGGATTTGGCTAATCTGCCTAACTGCTGAGCTATCTACACTCGCACCTATTTGAGTATTTAATTTTCCGCCTATTAAAATAACTTCACTTATTGATTTTTTCATTAACTCAATGGCAATAGTCGGCGAATTAGTAATGACCGTCACCGCTAAATTATCAGGTATACAACGTGCGATTTCTAAATTAGTTGAACCTGCATCGATAAATATACAACCTGCACCTTTGATCAGACTGGCGCATTTTTGCGCGATCTTAGCTTTCTCTGCTTGATTCTGTTCGATTCTCTGCTCGAATGAGCCAGCACCGACTAAGACACTCACCGCACCACCATGCACGCGTCGGCATACACCTTCTTGTGCTAATTCATTTAAATCTCGACGAATTGTATGCTCTGATACGCTCATCTCTCGCGCTAGTACGGTACATATTACTCGACCATTTTCATTAAGTAGCTGGCGAATTTTATTTTGTCTTTGATCTGGAAAAGCGGCATAATCGAGCATATAGTGTTCCTGTTAATGATTTAAACTATCATAATCGAGCAATAACGGATGTCAAACTTTATGATTACTAAAATGACTGAGGATAAAAAATGACTAACAACCTACTTCCTGATAGCTTTTTTTTACATGAGCTCGCGAACATTGCAGGTAAAGCTTCATTAGAGCATTACCGAACAAATGAGCTGACAGTTTTACAGAATAAACCAAAAGCAGATTATCGATTTGATCCGGTTACTCAAGCCGATAAACTCGCCGAAAAACTGATGCGTGAATATATTACAGCGGCTTACCCTGATCACGCTATCATAGGTGAAGAGTACGGTATTAGTGGAAGTGGATCTATTCAATGGGTGCTCGACCCGATTGATGGGACACGCCCTTTTCTATGTGGCCTACCTTTATGGGCTAATTTAATTGGAGTAACACATCACGGAAAAGCAGTAATGGGAATGATGAGCCAACCCTATATTGGTGAACGTTTTTGGGCCGATGCTAGCGGCAGCTGGACGAGTAGCGCACATGGGCACTTTCGTTTAGAAACGCGTAAAAATATCGCACTTAATCAAGCTATTTTGCACACTAATTCACCAGAACCCATTGCAACACATCCAGACATTCATTTTGGTTCTTTAACGGAACAAGTTTTAATGACACGTTATGGTGGGGAATGCTACGCAATGGCAATGTTAGCAGCAGGCAGAATTGATGCTTGTTTTGAATACGCACTAGAACCTTATGACATTGTGCCATTAATCCCTATTATTGAACAAGCTGGTGGCGTAGTCACAACTCTCGATGGTGGTAGAGCTGAAGCCGGTGGTGCAGTCCTAGCGACAGGCTGCCCAATATTACATGAACAAATTCTGACTATCCTCAACCAAGGCTAGTTTCTTTTAATTCATTGAAAATATAAAATATGCAATCAACTCAACAACTAGACAATAACATTATCTCAGCACCTGCTAAAAAAGAGCAGATTTCGACACGTATTATTTTTTTCATTGCAGGTTTCGCGACTGCCGCATGGGCAGCACTAGTTCCCTATGTTAAATCAAATACAGGGGCAAATGATGCGACTCTAGGCATGCTATTACTGTGCTTTGGTGGCGGTGCACTAATTGCTATGCCAGTCACCGGCGCACTAGCAGCAAAATTTGGTTGTCGCAAATTAATGGCTGTTTCTACCATTGCCTTTAGTCTTTTATTACCCATGTTACCGTCATTGTCACAGATCAGCTTTTTAGTTGTTGGGTTATTTTTATTTGGTGTTTTTATTGGTTTAACAGACTGTGCCATGAATATACAAGCCGTTATTGTCGAAAAATCCTCAGATAAACCAATTATGTCAGGTTTCCATGGATTTTACAGTATCGGTGGAATTGCGGGTGCCGGTTCAATGAGTGCTATTTTGCTCCTCGGCGTTCCTACCGTCTTTGCCGCCATGATCATTTCTGCTATTGGATTAGTGTTATTGGCAATCAGTTATAATGGTTTTCTAAACTATGCTAATGTCTCATCAGGCCCATTAATTGCGGTACCTAAAGGAATTGTACTCGTTATTGGTATTGTTTGTTTTGCCGTATTTCTTTCAGAAGGTGCCGTATTAGATTGGGGCGCTGTATTTTTAATTGAACACCATGGTTTAAACGAAACATTAGGTGCGCTAGGATTTGCGGCATTCGCCACAACAATGACTATAGGTCGACTAACTGGTGACCGAATTGTGATGCGAGTCGGTTCTGCTCGCGTAGTATTCTTCGGGGCCTTATTCGCATGTTTTGGTTTTATTATTGCGGTTATGTCGCCTTACCTACCTTTGGCGATTGCAGGATTTGCCTTAGTTGGGGCCGGTTGCTCTAATATTGTACCGGTGATGTTTTCAGCGATAGGAAAACAAAACACAATGCCTGAAGCCCTTGCTGTTCCAGCAGTTTCAACACTAGGTTATTTAGGGATTTTAGCGGGTCCCGCAGCTATTGGTTTTGTGGCGTTTCAATTTTCTCTCGCCACTGCATTGCTCATCATTTCAGTTCTATTAGTTATGATTGCTTTTGTGACTCGATTTATTCGAGTATAAATTTGATAGTTAATTCAGGTTATCTCTTATTTTCGGTAACCTGAATCAACTGATAATTAATCAAATTCAACTGTACCACTGATACAATTGACAACGTCACCGCCCACCCATATCCCATGTTCGTCCGATGAGACATAAACTAACCCATTGCGTGAAACACATTGGCCTTGCCCTGCTACATAGTGTTTCGGTAGTTTTCCTTGAGGTATTAACCATTGAGCAAATACCGCATTCAAGCTTCCAGTAACCGGATCTTCCTCTGCAATTGAACAGCAAAAAGCACGAACCTCAAGTTGTTTATCATCGCCTTCTGGATAAATTGCACATAAACCGATGTCATAACCCTTCAGTTGTGCATAATCTGGTTTGACACTAAGTAATGTAGCCACAGATTTAAGCTGTATACCTAACCAACCCGGGCCGTTATCTAACCATTGGCAAGCTTCGACATCATTATCGGTAAGTCCAAGCGCATTGAATATTTTAATTCGTTCATTTTCCTCTAGTTCACCAGTACGGATCATTGGCGGAGCCATAAAAGCTAAACGACCATTTATTTGCTTAATATTAATTAAGCCAGCTTCACATTGTTGAGTGATAGTTGATTTATTCTGCTGCCCATAGATTTGCTGCCATACAAAGCAACTGCCCAACGTTGGATGACCTGCAAAAGGTAATTCACCCTCGGCAGTGAAAATTTTCACGAAATAATCAGCATCGGGATGTTTTGGCTGCAATAGAAAAACGGTTTCACTTAAATTGGTCCATTTTGCAAACTGTTCCATTTGATGATGAGTTAGACTATCTGCACCGACAATAACGGCTAATGGATTACCATCCAACTTTTTATCTGAAAAAACGGTGACTTGTTCAAATAGAAATTTCATTTTTACCTTATTTAACTTATGGTTGCAATTTACGCCTAAATAATAATACCAGCCTGGTTAATGCTTTGTTGATATAATAACAGACTGATTATTCATATAATTAATAAAAAAATGCGCAGGTTGAATGACCAAACGCTTTGCTCATTAATTTGGCCCTTAATATTCAGGTAACACATGATTTCAAAACAAAATAACAGCATAATTATTATTGGTGCAGGGATTGTAGGAACCACGCTCGCTTGGTATTTATCCCATCACTATAAAGGTAAAATTACGCTGATAGACAAACAGCAAGCGGCTGAAGGTGTAACACAGCACTCTTTTGCATGGTTAAATGTCTCCTATGGCCGCCCTGACGGTTACAGTAAATTACGTCAGCAAGCCTTAACAGAATGGCGAAACCTTGACAGTCTTACCCAGGGTAAACTTAATATTAATTGGTCTGGCGCCATAAGTTGGCACGAAACAGATGCGGCGACCCATGAGTTCATTCATAGCCACCAGAAAACAGGGTTTAATATTAAAGCGCTAACTAAAAGTGAATTACAGTTAATAGAACCTCAGTTACTGTTTTTGCCTGAAGTTGCCGCATTTTCAGCAGATGAAGGTTTTGTTGACCCTGTACACGCTACCCAGACGCTGCTAACTGAAGCAATTGCACGAGGTGTAAATTACCTACCAGAACATGAAGTTCTAGCTCTTGAACACCATAATCATAAAATACATGGAGCGATAACAAACAAAGGTACGTTCAGCGCCGATCAAATTATTATCACCGCTGGTGTTGGCGCAATTGAATTAGCTCAGTCATTACTAGTTTCACTTCCAATAACTGCGTCACCATCAATCATTGTCCATTATAATAATCCAACTGAACAATCTTTTATTAATCACATTATTTCAACACCAGAAATGGAGTTACGCCCTGTATCATCAAGTAAAATTCTGTGCGCTGAAGATTTTATTAGTGACCGCCTTGAAGACAGTGAAGTTGTTATCGCACAAAATGCCTTAACAACAATAAAGAAATCCTTTATAGGTACGGATGCCCTTAATCTTGAAAAAGCTTACATAGGAATGCGACCTATGCCAAAAGATGAGATGCCAATTGTCGGAAATGTTGATGATTTCGAGGGTTTATATATTATCAGTATGCATGCGGCCATAACTTTAGCCCCTTTGATATGTAAATTAGCGAAAGAAGAGATCATAGATGGGATTAAACAAGCTGCATTAAGCCCATATCGATTAACACGTTTTGCTTCAGGTAACTGAGAATGAATATTCCGCTTTACTATTTAAGACACTACCAATCTATTGAAAAAACATTTTGGAGCTCCATTTGTGAGCACAGCATTCAGATTGAACAGCATACTATTTGTTATCTGACACCGTTAAACTCCCCAGCGTTTAACTTTATTTATTTGCAGCCAGATTCGACTATTCATACCTTTATGCAAGCGCATAACCTATTTGTTGCACAAAAGAAAAACCATACTTTGGTTATTCCTGAAGAAATGTTGCCACAAGTTATTACTGAAGCCGAAGCGTTAAACTATGAACGTGACAGCGTCACAACAGCAATGGCATTATCTTTAGATAAACAACGTGAAGTAGCCTTGCCTGCTAATCAGGTCGATATCGTCGTTGCCAATCACGATCTTTCTTTATGGGCTAAACCTCTTGTTTCTGCATTTTATTTATCCGAAGAACATGATCAAGTTATTAATGAGTATGTGCGTTATCACGAAGATGCATTACAGCAAGGCGCATCACAATTCCATTTAGTGCTGCTTGTAGATGGAGAACCTGCCACCTCGATGACAGTGACGATTGAAGGACCACTCGCGCGGTTTGATGATATTGGAACAGAGCCTAGATATCAGGGCAAAGGTTATGCGTCTCAACTTATTGACTATGCATTAGCATTTTGCCGCCAACAAGGTGTTGAACACTGCTTCCTTGATGCATCCGAAGCTGGGTTTGATTTGTATAAGAAATTTGGTTTTGAACCCCTCTTCCGCTATATCAATTACGTCTGGTGTAAATAGTCATTTAAACTAATCTGATTTATATGACATCTCCTTGTTGGAACCATGAGTTATTCATTGGTTCCAACATCAGCTCTCATTTATATATTTTTTAATCTAATGAAAATTAACGTTACTGGCACTAGTGGTAGTGGAAAAAGTACATTCAGCAAAGAACTCAGCGCACTTTTAGATGTGCCTTATATTGAGCTGGATTTACTCTTTTGGAAAAAAAATTGGCAAATATCATCTGATGAAGAACTTAATCAGAAGTTATCTAACGCCTTAAGTCATGCAGTTAATGGCTGGGTGCTAGATGGTAACTATAGCAGAACTCAGCCAATTAAATGGCAACATGTAGATATTGTCATTTTTCTTGATTACTCTTTTATACGAACATTTTATCAGTCTGTTAAAAGAACAGTTTCACGGATTTTGAGTCAAAGAGAACTTTGGCCAAATACGAATAACAAAGATACATGGAAAAAAGCTTTTTTTAGCCGTGATTCAATTATCTTTTGGATGTTAAAAACATATAGAAAGAATAGAAAACAGTACATTTATAATAGTACTAATAAACAATATAAACATATTCAATTTGTTCGTCTAACATCAAAGAAAGAAGCCCAATTATTTCTACAGCTTATGCAACAGCACCTTAACCATTCATGATTGTTAATTGCAAAAAATGACGCTTGCCGTTATAAATATTTATTAGCAAATCATCCTAATAGTGATGTTGTACTAATTAAAAATGGCACCCACGGCTTACTCAATGCATCTTGGTTTAATTATCAATTAGTGGAACAATGGCCTTGGTGGAAACAAACTTATTTTCTTTATTTAGGCCGTGATGCTTATACATCAAATTCCTTAGCCTTTATTATTGATTGGATAAAACACCGACAAGTTACCGTTCCAGATCATTGGCAACCACAATGTTCATAGAAATAAATTAGAAAATTGAAATTATTGCCGACTTATTTTAATAAAAGTCGGCAATATAATAAAAACTATTGAGGGTCGCAGACGGTTTTTAATGATGCAGTTTGCTGATAACTTTCAATACCCAACTCAATTAAGCGACTAATAAGCTGTTGGTATGTCATACCGCCTTGCTGCCAGAGTTTAGGATACATGCTGATATTCGTAAATCCTGGCAGTGTATTAATTTCATTGATAATAACATCATTATCTTCAGTCAAAAATACATCTACGCGAGACATTCCACGACAATTAAGCGCACGATAAGCCGCTAAAGCAATTGCTCTAATATTCTCACTGACAACATCATCTAGCTGAGCCGGCGCAACAACAGAGGCACCATTCTCATCAATATATTTAGTATGGTAGGCATAAAAACTATCATGCAGAACAATTTCACCACATGGGCTGGCCAATGGTTCATCATTTCCTAACACTGCACACTCAATTTCGCGCCCTTTTACTGCACTTTCAATCAGGACTTTAATATCGAATAAGAAAGCAAAATCAAGTGCTTCGTAAAACTCTTTTTCAGTATTTATCTTACTAATACCCACTGAAGAGCCTTGATTTGCAGGCTTGATAAATAAAGGCAAACCAAGCTTAGATACCGTTGTTTCATAGCTAATGGCTTCTCTTTCATTTTTCGCTATGGTAATAAATGGTGCTATTTTTAGCCCCGCATCTCTTAATAATCGTTTTGTGACATCTTTATCCATACAAGCCGATGAGCCTAATACGCCGGGGCCAACAAAAGGTAAGTTAGCCATACGTAAAAGCCCTTGCAACGAGCCATCTTCACCTAAGTTACCGTGAACAATAGGAAAAATAACATCGATTTGCGGTAACGGTTTAGCATCTTCTAGCGAAATAAACTGATCGCAGGTTTTACCAGGAACAATAGCAACACTGCGTTTAGGCGTGTTTAAAGCGATACGGGACGGGTCATTACCATGCAATAAAAAATCTGTTTCATTGTATTCATGCCATTGACCTTCTTTATTAATACCAAGAAGGCATACATCAAATTTATTGCGGTCGAGACCATTAATAATATTTTTGGCTGATTGCAGAGAAACTTCGTGCTCTGTCGACTTACCACCAAAAATCACACCAACCCGTAACTTGCTCATTATTAACTCCAACGTAAAGACACCAAATCGTAATAGAGAAATAATAACACGCTCGGAAATGGTTATGTCATAAATTCTTTGTTTTACAGGGAGATTAGCTGAATATATAACCAAATAATTATTTTTTTTGATACTTATCATTCATAGTAATAAACAAACTTTCATTAATACGTTCGGTTAACCATTTCATGAAAATCTCGATAGCACTATCAGGTGGGGGCGCTTTTTGCGCTAATAAATAATAAGCGGAACCTTCTTCAATAAATCCTACTGGCGCAATTAATTGCTTTGATGCAATTTCATCCACAACCATTAAGAACGACGCTAATGTAACACCTTGCCCAGCAAGTGCAGCTTGGATACAAAGATAGAAATGCTCATAAGCGATTTTTTTATTTTGACTAAAATCGATCCCTGTCAGTTGTTGCCAAGTTTGCCATGCATTAGGTCTAGATGTCGTACTTAGCAACGTCATATCATCTGAACAATTGCTATTTTTATAATCAGGTCGTTGGATTAATCCCATTCGTTCAGTACAAACTTTAACGGCATAAATATCGTCATGCCATTTAAAATCATTACGCCTTAACGCTAGGTCAACACCTATTTTGGTAAAATCAATAGCGCCACCAGCAGCAATAAGATGCACAGTAATATGTGGATATTGTTGATAAAAATCGGTCAACCGTGGAATAAGCCATTTCATTGCAATTGTCGGCTCACAAGACAAACTAACAACATTCGATTCGATTTTCTCATTGAGCAAGTTAACGGTTGCACTCAACTGCTCAAACATACTCGAGGTAGTTTGAAACAACAGTTTCCCTTCTGATGTCAGAAATACAGCTCTATTTCGTCGCTCAAATAACGCAAATCCTAAGTGCTCTTCTAATAGCCTAATTTGCCGACTAATAGCGCTATGCGTGACGTGCAGCTCTTGCGCTGCTTTTACAAAGCTACCACAGCGCGCAGCAACATCAAAAAAATGTAGTGAAGCTAGAGGAGGTAATTTCATCATTTATCGGTAACAAAAACTTACAGGTTTGTGTCAGAATAAATCGTTTTTCAAATAACTTCAATCCATTGATAATAAAAACAATAAATAATTCGATATGATTCATTTAACTAAACAATTAGGTCAGTTTTCATCATCTTTAGGAACGTAATATGAATGAAATAATTGCAGTAGCCACTATCACTATTTTAGCCGTGATAAGCCCTGGGCCTGATTTCGCTATGGTGACACGAAACAGTTACAGCTATGGAACAAAAATAGGTTTAATTTGTGCATTAGGTATTGCCATTGGCGTTCAAGTTCATGTGTTGTATACTATTTTTGGTGTTACGCTCATCATTATGAATTCACCTATGCTATTTTTTGGCATTAAATTATTAGGTGTCGCATATCTGATTTATATTGGTTTTAAATCATTTACCAACAAATCCAAAATCAGTGCTACTAATGAAACCGTATCCTCACTCTCAGTATTCGCTGCCTTTAAAAATGGCTTCCTCACGAATGCATTGAACCCGAAAACAATGTTTTTTGTTGTTTCTGTTTATACTCAAGTGATTCAATCCGGAAATTCATTACTCTTAAATTTCAGTTATGGCTTATTTATCTCTTTTGTTCATTGGGTTTGGTTTAGTCTTATCGCAATATTTTTCGCGGCACCACTTATTAGAGTGAAAATATTAAAATATCAATTTATTGTAGATAAAATAATTGGCTTATTATTGATATTACTAGGTATTTCGCTCCTCTTTTTTAATATTCAATAGCCTGTTTTATCACTTTTGATAATACTCATTCACCATATTCGCTAACTCAATAACATCATCAGGAATGTTTAAGTTAGCGAGTTCATGAAATGGTACCCAATGAAATTCATCAGCAGGCTTTTCATCATAAGAGTTCAATTCACATAAATACACCATATCAATATGCCAATGGTCGCCCTTTTTTTTATCCGCAATAAATTCTTTTAAAATAGCCAGCGGCATTGGTAACGATTGTGTATGAGATGAATTACTCACTTGATGCTTAAAAGGATGCCCACAATTAATCACACGACACATAAGACCGGTTTCTTCCAAAACCTCACGAACTACCGTTTCCTGAGGTTCCTCATTGGGATCAATATGCCCCCCTGGTGGTAACCAGAAACCTAATTTACGGTGTTCATGTAACAAAAAATCACCATTAGTATTACGGATCATTGCTGTTGCAGTGAAATGCTTAACCTCTTTATTCATCGGTTTGTCCTCCATAATGTTAAAGTCGTTCTTTTTTCCAATCATAAGGCATTAACTGCCCTAATGTGACTTGAGTTGTATCATTTACACCAACTATTGTATCTTTGCTTTTATTCGATAGTTGACTCAATAATTCACGACAACGCCCACAAGGAGGAATAATACTACCGGATGCATCAACCGCAACAATCGCTTTTATGACCGACTTCCCCTCTTTCAACATTTCAGCCACTGCCGCATGTTCGGCACAAAAGCCCAGAGAACAAGCAGAATCAATACTAATCCCGCTATATATTGAGCCGTCCTCTGTTTCTAATGCCGCGGCTACATGTCCACACTCAATGTAGCCATTAAATGTAGCCGGTTTTGCGTATTGGCTCGCAATAGCCACAAGGTGTTTCAACATAAGGATTCTCTACTTATTTATTGTCTAATTTCATTAGTATGCAGTAATAAATGAGAGACTATCACACCGATAATGCGCTATTACAAATCAATTGAATACTCCACGACTGACTTAACAGTTTGTAACGCCAACGTTAATTCTTCATACGTTAGGGTACTAATCGCAACACGAAGCGCTTGCGGGACAACAGCAGTAGAGCAATAAGATGAGGCACTACTTACTGCAATATTTCGTTGATTTAATTCACTCATCACCATTTCAGAACGAACCCCTTCAGGTAATGGGATCCAAATAAAATAGCTGCATGGGTGTGCAATATAATGCAGTTCACCCAAAACTTGCTTGGCAATTACCTGTCGAGTTCGGGCATCACGTCGTTTGTCTCGTTCAATCTTGAAAACTTGTCCAGTTTCTATCCAATCACAGATAATTGCGGTCGTTAATGCAGGTGTATTCCATGTAGTAATACGAATAATTCGCTCAATATTTTCAATATATTGAATTGGCGCAACAACAGCACCAACACGTAAGCCTGTCGCAATGTTTTTTGAAAAACCCGTAGTGTAAAAAGTAATATCGGGCGCTAAAGACGCTAATGGGGGTAGTATTGGACGATGTAAAAAGGCATAAGAACCATCTTCTATTAGAAAAAATTTATATTTTCTTGCCAACTTAACAACTGCTCTACGTGATGCCAAATTCATTACCCATCCTAAGGGATTATGAAGTGTCGGCATTGTGAAATAAGCCTGTATTTTACGATGATGACATATTTTCTCGAATTCTATTAAGTTTGGCCCATTTTCTAAGATTGGAATTGCGACTAAATTAATGTGATAGATATCTGCCAATGCTTTAAATCCTGGGTAAGTTAATGCATCTACCGCAATAGTATCCCCTGGATTAAACAGTCCTAATACAATAGTTACAAGCCCATGTTGAGCACCACTGACAAGTACCGTAGACTCTGCACAAGCCTGCTTTATCCCTTGCTGAACGAGGTATTTAGCAATAGCTGCACGTTCATGAAAACGACCAGTGTGTTGCTGATAATATAGTAAACCTTCTAAATCGCCGCCAACTGAGAGCTTACGCAGAGATTTGCGTAAAAGTTGAGTTTGTTCTTTTGCAATTGGATAACTAAAATTCAAATCTAGCATTTCAGCAGTGACATCCTGCTCAATACTCAAAGTAGGTAATAAGTTGATATCACGAACAAAAGTCCCTCTTCCTATTTCACCACTCACAAGACCTAACTCAATAAGTCCATGATATATACGTGACGCTGTCACCAATGAAATATGCTCTTGTTTTGCGAATTCACGATGAGTTAATAATCGAGTCCCCGGCTTTAGCTTTCCATCCCTAATTTTTGCTGCTATTTCATCTATATATTGCTGATAACGAGGTTGATTCATGAAATTGTATCCATGACAATTTATTGATTGTCATGATTATGTGGATTAGCGTTATTAACCTCAAGTGGAATAACAATAGGTAATCGATTTAATGGCACGTACAGATAAAATTATTAGCAATAAAAAAAATATATCTCGGGGATGGGTGAATGGCTTTATAGGTGTCGTTATTTTTAGTGGTTCACTTCCAGCAACAAAGGCTGCTATCGCTGGATTCCCTCCTGATTTTTTAACTATTCTAAGAGCTATTTTTGCAGGCGTTTTAGCGATAATTATTTTAATGGTATTACAACAAAATATTCCACATAAAAAACAATTAATTCCTTTATCTATTGTTGCAATAGGTGTTGTTATTGGCTTTCCTTTTCTCACTGCACTTGCTTTACAACATGTTAGTTCTGCTCACTCAATTGTATTCCTAGGTTTACTTCCTTTAATTACAGCTTTATTTGGTGCTCTACGTGCAGGTGAACGTCCTAACAAAATATTTTGGTTTTTCGCTGTTTTAGGAAGCCTGCTTGTCATGAGTTTCGCGTTAATGCAAAAAGGGGAAATTTCTATTATCGGTGATGTGTATATGGTAAGCGCTATTATCCTTTGTGGTTTAGGATATGCTGAAGGTGCAGTTCTCTCCAAACAACTAGGTAGCTGGCAAGTGATTTGCTGGGCTCTCGTCATATCATTACCACTCATGCTAATTCTGAGTATTATTTTATGGCCTCAAAATTTAACCAATATTCCAATAAATGCATGGATTGGACTCATCTATGTTTCGCTATTTAGTATGCTAATAGGCTTTTTCTTTTGGTATAAAGGATTAGCAGAAGGGGGAATTACAGGGGTTAGTCAGCTTCAATTATTCCAGCCATTTTTTGGCTTACTTTTTTCTGCTTGGTTATTAAATGAAACAGTGAGCGGTGTCATGATTGCCTCTACTTGCGGCGTGATTATCTGTGTAGCGGGTTCTAAATGGTTTACACGTTAAACTGCACAAAAAGCGCGATGGCTATCCAATAATTAACGTATTATTTAAAATTGATTTTATTAGGCAAAAGCTCATGATATCGAATTCATTTAAAAAAATTAAACAGCAAGTTAGCACTTTTTCAAATGGAAACATGAAACGTTAATCTTGTCCGACACAAAAATAGCCAACATGAAACATTGGCTATTTTGTGCAGAATTGAGGATACCTTATGCAGTTAAAGCAAGTTTAGCGCCAAACATTAAGAAAACGGCACCGATGCAACTATTTGAGAATTTGGACAGTGTTTTATTATGCTTAACCATATTGGTGACGGCTATTGCGCCAAATATCAACATGGATAAATAAATCATGCTACAGAACTCTAAAATCACGCCAAGAATAAAAAATGGCACTGCTGCACTTGGATACGCAGGATCAATAAATTGAATAAAAAATGAGACATAAAAAATAATCATTTTAGGGTTTAGTAAACTTAAAAATACCGCTTTTTTGTACGTACCTTTCGTCGCTAAAATAATGCTATCGACATCAGTACCCTGCTCTTTTTTATGAAATACGGAATATAAAGTTTTTATCCCTAAATAAAATAAATAAGCGGCACCAGCATATTTAATCACACTAAAAAATACTGGTGATGTTTTAACTAATGAAGCCACACCTAAAAATGATAAAAATATGAGCAATGCATCTCCTGTAAAGACACCTAATGCCGCTTTATAACCATTCTTTACACCATATTTTGCACTGCTAGTTAGAACAAATAAAGAATTAGGACCTGGCACTAGTGTTATAAAAATCACACCAATAAGATAAGTCCATAAGTTTGTAATACCGAAATTTTCAAGCATAAGAAACTCGCTAACCCAATAAAAGTTATAACAAAAAATTCACATTACTTCTGCATGGTTACTATAATACATTGAATTTATTTTTAGCGAAAGATACCACCAGCAAAATGAACAACTAAGAGATATTTGACTATAAATCAAAACAAAAACAGGTTATCTAGCAATTCCATGATTACAAAATCGGAATATAAAACTAAAAATCAATCATAAAATAGCAGTGTACTGAAAAAGAATTTCTACCAGTTAAAAATTTCAAAAAAAGCTAGCTAGGCGATTAAAAACGCCAAAACTAACGATTAAATAGTCTTAGTGAATTATTTTAAATTTAGAGATATAACATTGAAGGTGGTTTTTATGAATTAATGCATTCTTTATTGTTTTTTTATAACTCATCAGGTTATTTGGGCTACTTGTATCATCAAAATGAAATACGTATTTTAAATCAAAAACAAAGCTTAATAGGTGTTAGTTTAATATGGATTCTCAACAAAAAAATAATTGGCAGCGTGAAATGATCGATGGAGCCGTTCATGCAGCGCCATTGCATCTTGCAGTTATTCCATGGGGTGTTCTGGCTGGCTCAATGGCCGTGGAAGCCGGTTTTGATTTTTGGCAAAGTATCGCTATGTCAGCGATGATTTTTGCTGGCGCCGCACAACTTGTCACTCTAGGGCTTATTAATTCAGGGGCTGGATACATTACTATTATTATTTCTGTTTTTTTTATTACCTCACAGCATCTGCTTTATGGGTTAACCATGCGCTCCCATGTGAAAGACTTCACTACACCTCAACGGATCGGCATTGGTTTTTTACTCACTGATGAGCTTTTTGCTATCAGCGCAGCAAAACGACAAGCCCTTACTTTTCCCTATTTATTTGGAGTAGGTTTTAGTTTCTATGTTGTTTGGATAGTCACCAGCTTTTGTGGGATTGTCATGGCCAATTTTGTCAGCGATCTTAGTCGGTTGCATCTCGACTTTTCCGTTGTTGCGACTTTATTAGCGATTGTTGTTCCACTAACAAAAAAAATCAGCACTGTTTGTGGCGTATTATTCTCTTTAATTACGGCTGTCGTGCTATCTGCCTATTCTATTAGCAGTGCAATCGTTATAGCCGGAGTCGGTGGTATGTTTATTTCTGTGGCTATTTCTCGCTTACTTAAGGAAGAAAAATGATCTGGGCTCTGATTATTACCTTAACCGTAATTGTTTTTTCCTTACGTTATGTTTTTTTAATTCCACAATTACCCGTTAGGTTGCCATTAATTATTCGTCAAGCATTAAGCTATTCAGCACCTTGCTTGCTTACCGCAATCTGTGCACCCGTCATTTTATTAGAAAATAATGAAATGCGCAGTTTTCCTGATAATCCTTATTTATGGGGTGCACTATTTTGTGTTGTTGCAGCATCATTACTAAAAAATATGCTATTAACGGTCGGGCTCACACTCATCTTTTTTTATGGGCTGATTTATTTTATGGCTTAAATACAAGCACCTATATTTGAATATATGAAGCAAAGGCGTAAACCTTTGCTTTATCGCATTATTCCCTACATAATAAAACCTCTCATCAAACAGTTCCCTCGTGTCTTACGATGAAAAGCTTCGCAATGAAAAGTCTAATAGCGGTGAAGGCTACCGTTGATTCTATTTATTACTGCACCAATTTTATTGTTAATAATATTAACAAATAATGGATAAATTATAACCATGTTGAATAATTATGTTTTACGAAGTGTTCGCTATATGTTGGATTTGAGTGATGCTCAAATGGTCAAAATCGTAGAACTCGCAGGCCTCACTGTCACTAAAGAAGAAATGGTCAAGTGGCTAAAAAAAGAAACTGACCATGACTATGCTGAATGTAATGATAATGTTATGGGTCATTTTTTAAATGGCTTAATTTTCCATCGCCGTGGAAAAGATGAAAATCACCCTGTACCTGAAGTCGAAGAGCGTATTAATAATAATATCATGCTCAAAAAATTACGTGTTGCTTTCGAGCTGAAAGACACTGATATGATTGAAATCTTCCAACTCGTTGATTTTCGCGTATCTAAACCTGAGCTTAATGCGGTATTCCGTAAGCCAGGACATAAAAACTATCGCAATTGTGGTGATCAATTACTGAGATATTTTCTAAATGGTCTAACCATTCGTCTGCGTGGCCTGCCACCTACAACAAAATAATCGATAATTTTAATAATCCATCTTAAATCAAATTAATATTGCTACATCTTACTCAATACGAATTTGAATATTTTACTCCTCCATCACATTTGTCTATACTATATAAGACAAATGTCGGAGGAGATTAAAATGAGAAACTATATCCCTACCCCCCCTACGTCAAATATTGCACTGGCAATCAAGCCGTTATGGCGTTTTGCTGGTCTCCCTGCTGAGCGTGGCATTGAGCTTACCCACTTCTTACGTCAAGGACTGTCAGTCAGCGTATTAGACGATATCCAAGAATGGTCTGGCATGACTAAAAGTGAATTATTACGGATCTCAGGTATTAACGAGCGCAATATTTCTCGACGTAAAAATGCAGGTCAGCCACTGAATATTGATGAAAGTGAGCGGATAGCACGTTTAGTCCGTGTATTTGACGCCGCAGTACGCCTATTTAACGGTGATAAAACGGCTGCCACAAATTGGCTAAATCAACCGGTAAAAGGTTTGGGGCATATACGCCCAATTGAACTCATCGCTACTGAAAGTGGCGCTCTTGAGGTTATCGATTTAATTGGTCGCATCGAGCATGGCGTATTTTCATGATTTTATATCGGCTTATCAAATCAGAGTTTGCCCATGACGCGTGGTCTGGGCAAGGTGCTCGACTATATGGTGGGCGCTGGAACCACAAAGGAACACCTGCGGTTTATGCATCAACACAAATTTCATTAGCCGCACTAGAAATACTGGTACACATCAACCAAGAGCAGTTATTACAGCGTTATAGTTTGTTTTCTATTGAAATAAATGACAAACAAGCCATGAAGTTATCAATAGAAAACTTACCTGTAGATTGGCAACAAGACCCCGCACCAACCTCCACAATTGATATCGGGACAACCTGGTTGAATAACCAAGATAGCCTTGTACTACTTGTTCCTTCGGGTATCATTCCCTATGAATACAATGCCATTATTAATCCAAACCATCCGCAGTTTGCAAAGGCTCTTCAAAACGTTAAGCCCCTTGATTTTAACTTTGATCCTAGGCTCAAATAATTGAATTTAACTAACAACAAGTTAGATGTGTTCTATAAGATAATGTAAAAATGCATCAATTTTCGGAGATAATGCACGGTTACTTGCATAAATCGCCCTCAATTCAATCGGTGCTGGCTTATAATTTATAAAGCTAATAACTTTGAGCTTTCCTTGTTTTATCTGTGCCTGACAAGGCTCTAACGCTAAAATAGCATAACCAACACCGTTTAAAGCCGCTACATTAGCCAATATCCCACTATTCACTCGAAATTGACTATTAATATTAACTTTTTTTTGTAATCCATTTTTATCAATAAAAATCCAAGGTTGACCTTGTAATGCACTGAAACTGGAAATACAAGGCATATCTGCTAATTTTTCAGTAGTTTCAGGCTTACCTGTCTTTAAAATAAGTTCTGGCGCGGCAACGACAACACTTTCCCATGATTTAATTAACCGTGAATGATAACTACTGTCTTTCAACTCACCTCGATGAAAGGTCAGCAAGAGATCTATATCATCACTAATTACATCGAGAGGCATTAATTGAGTATCACAATGAATAGCTAACTGAGGATGAGCTAATGCAAATTTGGCAAGTACATCGGCTAATAATTGACTACCAAATTCGCTAGGAATTGTTAAGCGCAGCATCCCTGTTAATCGCTGAGGATGACGAATTTTTTGAAGAGTTTCATCAAGTTCAATATACAGTTTTTGGCTTTGTTGTAACAACATAGTACCTTGTTCGGTTAACCGCATACGTCGAGTCGTACGTTCAATCAATCGGCAACTTAATTGTTCTTCTAACTGCTTAATTCCACGGCTTACATTAGATGTTGGCATAGAAAGCTGTTTTGCTGCATGGACAAAACTACCTAATGTGGCGACAGAAACAAATATCTTTAATAAATTCAGATCCACTGACATCACTCAATACCCAACAATTTGCTTTATACCAACTTGAATTAATAACATTAGCAATAGCCGAATGCCATAATTTTTTGATAACGTTCAGCCAATAAAGTATCAATATCAAGCTGGTTTAGTGCCATTAAATCTGCTAGCAATTGTTGTTTCAGATTTTTAGCCGCTTGCTGATAATCGCGATGAGCACCACCAAGTGGTTCAGGGATAATAGTATCAATAATACCAAGCTCTTTAAGCCGAGTTGCCGTAAGTCCCATCACTTCAGCGGCAATCTGTGCCTTTTGAGCATCTTTCCATAAAATAGATGCACAACCTTCTGGCGAAATTGCAGCATAAGTACTGTATTCCAACATATTTATACGGTCACCCACACCAATTGCCAATGCACCACCAGAGCAACCTTCTCCCGTAATGACACAAATAATCGGCGTTTTTAAGCAAGACATCTCCATGATATTACGGGCAATTGCTTCAGCTTGCCCACGTTCCTCGGCACCAACACCAGGGTATGCGCCAGCAGAATCAATAAAAATAATCACAGGTAAATGAAAGCGCTCGGCCATCTTCATTAAACGAAGTGCCTTTCGATATCCCTCAGGTGATGGCATACCAAAGTTACGCATGACTTTTTCCTTAGTGCTGCGCCCTTTTTGCTGGCCAATAACCATCACCGGCTTGTCATCTAATCGCGCCAATCCTCCCACTAATGCCTTATCATCAGCAAACATGCGGTCGCCTGCAAGCTCTTGAAATTCCGTGAATATCAAAGAAACATAATCAAGGGTATAAGGCCTGAGAGGATGCCTCGCAAGCTGCACGACCTCCCACGCGCCTAACGATGAAAATATCGTTTTAGTTAGCGCATGACATTTGTTTTTAAGCAGCTTTATTTCTTCTTCGAGTTTAATTTCAGATGGGTGTCCCGATTGTTTAAATGCAATTAATGCATCAATTTTTTCATTAAGTTCAACAATCGGTTTTTCAAAAGCAAGAAATTGAGTAGACATAGGAACCTTAAAATCAATAATGCAATTTGAAGAGTATAATCAGATATTCCATCCCATTCTATAGCAGAATATAGGATTAATTGTTATCAATAATGGCATAATAAAAATGTACCAATCACAGTTACGTTTTTTTGCGATTCATTTTCAAACTTGTTTCCATTATTTTTTGGAAATTAGGACACAGTAAATGATTTTCTTCAGGGCAATTTGCAATATGTAATATTCCGTCTTTTAATACAGTCAAACTGGCAATTGTCTTTTCAATTTCGTCGGCTTTCGTCATTAAGTTGGCACGCTCTATATTAAGGCCATCTTTATGGTTTAGCATTTTACCAATTTCATCGAGAGAAAATTTAGCTTGTTGCCCCATGCTAATTAATGCTAAACGGGTCATAACATTTTTACTATGATAAATACGTTTAAGTCCCTTACGGCCAATAGGCTTAATCAACCCTTTCTCTTCATAATAACGAAGAGTTGAAGGCGCTAGACCCGATAATTGACTTACTTGGGAAATATCGAGTTCATCGTTCATCATGTTATAACCTAACTTATTAAGATTAAGACGATTCAATTTAACTTTTGGCGTAAGAGTATTGTTATAGAACCATTCATGAAAACTTCCTTTTCTTCTACGTAACCGACTTTTTTAGCAACACGCAATGAAGCCGTATTATCCGGATCGATAAAACAAATGGTTTGTTCGAATTTATTTTGTGATTTTAGCCATATCAATGCGCCCTTCATGGCTTCAGTGGCATATCCTTGCCCATGATGTTCTGGTGCAATTACCCATCCCCCCTCAGGTATCCCTTTTACTGAAGGTTCGACAACGCGATGAAAGTCAGCAAAACCAAGATCGCCAAGATATAACCCTGTCGCTTTATCACGTACGGCCCAATATCCAAATCCTAACAATGGCCATAAACCACCATAATTAAGCATTCTCATCCAAGATTCTCGCTCGGTGGATGGAACGCCTGTAATAAATTCAGCCACTGAATTACTCGCCCAAAGTCGAGTTAAACTAGGAAAATCATTAAGCTCATGTTTTGATAAAATTAAACGTTCTGTTTCAACGACTGGAATAAAATCCATTAATTACTTCTCCGCACTATCTAAAAGGTGGCTCATCAAAGGTTCGCAATTTTCTAGAGTGTAATTTATCCCCTTCCTGCCTTAATAAATCAATGGCTCGGATCCCTATCTGTAAGTGCTCAGAAATAGCGCCCTCGTAAAAACTATTAGCCTGCCCTGGTAATTTAATTTCACCATGTAACGGTTTATCAGAAACACATAACAAAGTGCCATAAGGTACACGAAAACGGTAACCTTGCGCGGCAATAGTTGCGCTTTCCATATCGACAGCAACAGCTCGACTTAAGCTAAAACGACGTGCAGTTGCAAAAAAACGCAGCTCCCAGTTACGATCATCCGTAGTAACAACGGTACCCGTGCGTAAACGCTGTTTAACCAACTCTCCGGGCATGTTGCTCACTTGCTTGGTTGCGTCGTATAAAGCACGTTGTACTTCCGCTATGCTTGGAATAGGAATATCTGGCGGTAATACATCATCCAGTATGTGATCATCACGTAAATAAGCATGGGCAAGAACATAATCGCCAATTTTTTGGCTTTCACGTAAACCACCACAGTGACCAATCATTAACCAAGTATGAGGGCGTAAAACAGCCAAATGGTCACAGATATTTTTTGCATTAGAAGGCCCAACACCAATATTGACCAGTGTAATGCCAGCGCCATCTTTTGCAATAAGATGATATGCAGGCATTTGGAATCTTTTCCAAGTTAAATCTGATATTGCAATCTGTGGATCCGCATTTTCATCAGTAAGGTAGTTATGCCCCACGCAGGACAATGCGATATAACGACTATCTGGATCTTTAATCTGCTCACAAGCCCAACTCACAAATTCATCCACATAACGATTATAATTAGTGAATAAAATATAAGGCTGAACATGCTCCGGCGGTGTTCCTGTGTAATGTTTTAGCCGCGCCAATGAAAAATCAACACGTAAAGCATCAAAATGAGACAACGGCATTTTATCCGTAGCATGATACAAACCATCGGTTATATCATCACTAATATCGGCTAAATCAGTAATAGGGAAATGTGTGGCTAGGCTGCTACTCATGCTTCTATCAAGTACTAAGTCAGAACCATCAATAACAAAAGGATAAGGAATTTCTATTTTGGAAGGACGCACAGTAAAAGAAACATCATAGTCCTGCTGTAAAATAGTCAATTGATCAACTAAATAAGCGCGAAACAATTCAGGTTGCGTTATTGTGATACTGTAATCACCCCGCTTTACAAAGCGTGCATAAGCACGAGTTTTTTCACAATGATCAACTTTACCATGCCACGAGACACAAAGTTCAGGATAAGCAAACAACCCATTTTCTCTGGCTTCTGTGTCTGGTATACGCCCTTCATTAACGTAAATTGCGATAGAATCTCTTAATGATTCAATCGCACTCGAATATAAAGATGAAAGTTTCTCTAAAACATCCTCAATAGATAGGTTTTCATATTTCTGGCATTTTTCCAAAGACACACTCAACTCCTTTTCAAATATCGTCATCACTCGATAACATAGTGTAACTGTAAGGAGGTTGCAAAATATATCTCAATACTTTTAAAACATGATTGTATCTTTGAAGAAACTAATGCATCACTAACGTCAAAACAAGAGGTAATGTCAGTATTGCGGTTATTGTTTGTAGTGTAATAATTCCCGCCATCAATTGACTATCACCTTTTAATTGTCTTGTTAAAATGTAAGCTGTTGGGGCGGTTGGAATAGAAAAAAAGATCGCTAATAGTACCGTTTCAAGTTCGGGTAATGAAAATAAATAAGCCGTAAATATCGCTAAACTAGGCATAGCCAATAAGCGAATTAGTGTCGTCACTATTATAGGCTTAAACTCATTTTTTAACGTTGCCGTTTGTAATGCCCCACCAATACAAATCAACCCAAGAGGTAAACTCGCCGCAGCAAGCAATTTTAATAGCTGATCAGAACCAAATGGCAAACCAATGGGTGATAAGTTTAATAAAATTCCGAGAAAACAAGAAATGATCAATGGATTTTTAATTATCGGCAGAAAAAGCTGTTGAATAGAGACCTTCTTACCCGCACTTAATGACAGCACAGCAATAATATTGGTACTCGGTACTAAAATTGCCATGATAACCGCAGCTATCGCTATCCCTTCCGTGCCAAACAAATCAGCAATTATCGCTAAACCTAAATAAGTATTAAAACGAGTGACTCCCTGAATGTAAGCACCAAATCGGCCAATTGTTATTTTAAATAAATATTTATTCACTAAAACTAACAAGGAGCTAACAGCTAATATAAAGAATATTGCGCTCGCTAAGAACGGTAATTTAGGATTATCAAGCGGCGCCGTCGCTAGGCTACTCATCAGCAAAGCTGGAAACAAAATAAAATAATTTAGCTTTTCCGCACTCGGCCAAAAATCAACAGAAAAAAGTGCCGTTCGACGTAAAGCAAACCCCATTGCAATAAGTGCAAACAATGGCCATAACACCAATAAAATCTTTTCCATAATCGATTATTTTATTTCTTTCATAGTATTAAGCGAATAAAGACTTTAAGTTTAACGTTAACGCAATGTGAGTGTTAGGTAAAAAAAGCGCTAATAATACGCTTTATGAGTGAGTATTGATTTATTCCCTTGTAATCAAAACTAGATCACATTTAAATATTAATAAGTACACCTTTATTTTCAACGTCGTATAAATGCATAAAAATTAAACTAAAATTAATAGAGTTAAACATTATCTAATCTAGAATTTAAAATAACATTTGCCTGCCGTGATTATTTTATGTATTTTTATTCACTATAAATGCATAAAAAAGAGGTTTGTATGTTTAAGAAATTAGTTTTTGCGGGATGTATGACACTCGCCGCATTCTCAGGGAATGTTTACGCTAAAGAGAGCTATACCGTAGGTTCTGGTGGAACTTATCGTCCATTTGAATTTGAAAATAGTCAAAAACAGCTCGAAGGCTTTGATATCGATATTATTAAGGCTATTGCTGACGTCGAGGGCTTTGATGTCAAACTCATTAATACCCCTTGGGAGGGTATTTTTGCCACATTATCCACCGGTGACAGAGATATTATAATCTCAGGTATTACGATCACAGATAAACGTAAAAATATGGTAGATTTTTCTAAACCCTATTTCCCTGCGGAACAAGCTATTGTCATCGGTGAAATGTCTACGGTAACTGATTTAAATAGTTTGAAAAAATTAAATGTTGGTGTGGTCAATTCAAGTACAGGCGATATTGTCGTTTCTGACGTTATTGGCAAAAATAGCACATCAATAAAACGTTTTGATAATACTCCATTACTATTACAAGAATTGTACGAGGATGGTATTGATGCCGCGGTTGGAGATGTCGGTGTCATTAAATATTACATCAAGACTCACCCAGAAAAAAAATTCAAATTAGTTTACGACAACCAATTTGAGAAGCAATATTTTGGTATCGCGGTTGCAAAAGGAAATACTGAGCTGCAACAAAAAATAAATAATGGGCTAGATAAAATTGTTGAAAATGGTACTTATAATAAAATCTACCAAAAATGGTTTGATGAAAACGTCCCTGAATTACCAAAACAATAACCATATTTAGTTTCAAGCCATCTAAGGGTGGCTTTTTCTCGTTTATATCAGGGTGACCATTAAGATGTCTGCTTTTCGTTGGGAAATAATTGAAGAATACGCCCCGCTATTTGTTGAGGGCGCAATGATGACAATCAAATGTACGATTATTTGCGTTATTTTAGGTTCACTTTGGGGATTAACGCTTGGTTTAGGACGTACAGCCAAAGCAGAACAAGGAGTATGGAAACCTATTTTACGTTATTGTGTTCAATGGCCCGTTCGTTTCTATGTCAGCGCCTTTCGCGGTACCCCGCTATTCGTACAAATAATGGTTGTTCACTTTGCATTAGTTCCTTTATTTATCAATCCTCGTGATGGAATTTTTGTAACTTCAGGACTCATGTCTGTCGATACAGCACGTATGTTGCGTTCCGATTACGGTGCGTTTTTATCATGTATTGTTGCTATTACTTTAAATTCAGGCGCTTACGTCTCTGAAATTTTTCGTGCTGGTATTCAATCTATTGATAAAGGGCAAATGGAAGCCTCTCGTGCATTGGGTATGAGCTGGGCGAAGACAATGCGCAAAGTCATTTTACCGCAAGCCTTCCGCCGGATCCTTCCTCCACTTGGAAATAATGCAATTGCTATTGTTAAAGATTCTTCTTTAGCTTCTGCCATCGGTTTAGCAGATTTAGCCTACGCAGCAAGAACAGTATCAGGAGCTTATGCAACTTATTGGGAACCATACTTAACAATTTCAGTAATTTACTGGGTGCTGACATTTATCCTTGCTCAGCTCGTGCAATATATGGAAAGAAGGTTGGGCCGCAGTGATCTACGTTAATAATTTACAGAAAAAATTTGGTGAAACCCACGTATTAAGAGGAATTTCCTGTGAGATTAAACCTCAAGAAGTTATCTGCGTAATAGGCCCTTCAGGTTCAGGTAAAAGTACTTTTTTACGCTGCTTAAATGCCTTAGAAAGACCTGATGGCGGTGAAATTCGAGTCAATGGCTTTGATGTTCATGATCCTAAAACTGACCTTAATAAGATGCGTGAAAATATCGGGATGGTTTTCCAGCGCTTTAATTTATTTCCTCATATGACTGTGCTTGATAATTTAACTATGGCACCTATCTCAGTTAAAGGATTAAAGAAATCACAAGCATTGGAAAAAGCAGAACAACTTTTAATCAAAGTGGGTTTATTGGATAAAATAGACGCATGGCCTGCGAGTCTCTCTGGGGGACAACAACAACGTGTGGCAATAGCTCGAGCACTTGCAATGCAACCGTCTATTTTATTGTTTGATGAACCCACTTCAGCGCTAGATCCTGAACTGGTAGGTGAAGTACTTGCCGTAATGAAAATCCTTGCAACCGAAGGGATGACCATGGTTATCGTCACTCATGAAATGGGATTTGCTAAAGAGGTTGCCGACCGTGTTATTTTCATTGACCAAGGTATTATCCAAGAAGAAGGCACACCTCAACAATTATTCACTTCACCGAAAAATCCACGTACCGCCGAGTTTTTAAGTAAAGTCCTATAATGAATGAGGTACAGTAAATTCTTTCTAGCCAACAAATAACGAAAAGCCCGTTGTTAGCCTAAACAACGGGTCAGTAAAATAAATACTGAAATGTAGGTAGAACGACTAACTTTATATACTTACAGTGGCATTCGATACTCAATAACACCCGGTTTTTCAGCCACCCAATTATATAATTTTTGTCCACGTAAATTAGTTTCTTGTGTGTGCCAATACAATCTTCCACACTCTTGTTGTTGAGCTTGTTCATGAACAAATTCAATTAGCTGCTTGCCTACATGCTTTCCTCTCACTTCTGGCGTTACATAAAGGTCTTCTAAGTAACAAAAATTATTTTTTGCCCATGTTGAGCGATGATATGTGTAGTTAACAAAACCAACGACTTTATCGCCATCAAGAGCAACAGCACAATACATAGGTTCATTATTATCAAAAAATCGTTCCCACGCTTTCAATGTAACATCTTCATCTAAATCTACTTTATAGAATTCTTGATACTTTAACCAATAAACTAACCATTGTGGATAATGTTCTTGTGACGCAAACTCAACTGTTACAGGCAATGCTGCATTATTCATAATAACCCTTCCTTTAGTAGACATATTAGATAATGACGTTATAGTACATATCAATTTGGTACTGTATAAGACACACTTTTAGCATTTAAATAGGGTCCACTTTTATGCGGCGTAAACCACAAGCGCAGTTTCCATTACTACTTTTAGAGGAAAGATTACTAAAAGAAGGGAATATCAAAGAAAGTGTATATCACACTATCCGTAACGCTATTCTTGATGGGCGATTAAATGCAGGAATTAAACTACCGTCAACCAGAGCATTGGCTGAAATGATGTCCATTTCACGTAATTCTGTTATCGCAGGATTTGAACGATTATCAGATGAAGGGTATTTATATTCTAAGCAAGGTTCTGGAACTTATATTTCAAATAACCTGCCTGACGAGTTAGTCAAAACCAATAATCGCCTACACGCCCTCGATAAACCTAAATATCATGCACTAAATCTTAGTCCGACTGTCGATAATCTCACCAATTCGTGGGTTCAATCACGACCGTGTACGGATAAACACCAAATGTTTAATATTGGTATTGGTTGCGTTGATCAATTTCCGCATGAACTTTGGGGTCGATTATTAGGCCGTGTTTGGCGAAAATCAAAACATGCCATTACTCTTTACAATCACCCTGATGGCTATACCCCTCTTAAAAAACTATTGGTCGACTATGTTCTTTCAACCCGTGGCGTACACTGTTCAGAAGAACAGATTATTATTGTAAATGGCACACAACAAGCAATAAATTTAGCCGCCAGAGTATTGTTAAAACAAGGAGACAAAGTTTGGCTTGATGACCCAGGTTATGATAGTGCAAAGGCGATTTTAACGGGTTTAGGTGCTGAAGTAGCCCCAATATTCTCTGACCAAGAAGGAATGAATATTGCCTATGGAGCAACACATCATCCTGAAGCTAAACTTATTTATACGACACCATCCCATCAATTTCCACTTGGTGGCACATTAAGTTTACCCCGCCGTTTAGCCTTACTTGACTGGGCTCAAAAAAATAATGCATGGATTTTTGAGGATGATTACAACAGTGAGTTTCGTTTTTTATCTAAGCCTATTCAAGCACTACAAGGACTCGATAATCATCAGCGGGTTATTTATGCAGGTACTTTTTCAAAAATGATGTACCCCGGTTTTCGCTTAGGATTTTTAATTGTGCCACGAATGCTAAGTGATGCATTTACTATGATGAAATATTACAGTGACAGTCAGTGTAGTTATTTAGAACAAGCCGCTTTAGCTCAATTTATTCAAGAAGGCCATTACGCACGGCATGTCAGAAAAATACGGAAAATATGTTATGAACGCCAAAATGCTTTTTTTAAGGCAATTAACTTATATTTACCCGATATATTTGATGTAGAAATGACAGATTCAGGGATCCATACGGTATGTTGGATCAAACAAGGTTATGACCTTCATGTTATTTTAGAACAGTGTCGCCTATTAAATTTTGGTGCCCAACCCCTAGCTAGATATTGCATCAAGAGTAAAAATAATGCCATTTTATTTGGTTACGCTGCCCACACAGAATTAAAGATTACAAATAGTATTCAAGCACTCAGCGAAAAATTACGGAACATATACCCTATATAAACATAGGGCTATTTTAAGCCTTTTTCTGATTGCGACAATTCACCAATTGTTTATAACATAACCTCAATGCAGCTTTTTAAATCACCTTGAGGTGTGTTGATGACAAAGATTAATTACCCTTATGACCTAGAAGTCGGGGATATCATTTTTACCAGTATTGGTAACGAGTTATTTCGCCAAATTGCATCTGCTTCATTATGTTGGAGCAATCACGTTGGCATGATTATTGGGCATAATGGCGAAGATTATTTAATTGCAGAAAGTCGTATACCATTATCCACCACAACTACCCTTTCACGTTTTATTTCACGTTCTAATAATAACCGTTATGGGATCCGTCGTTTAGCCACACCACTGACTACAGAACAAAAATTAGCATTAGTATCTCAAGTCCCTACAAGACTCAATAAGCTTTACCACACGGGCTTTGATTATGATTCATCAAGACAATTTTGTTCAAAATTTGTATTTGAACTCTATGATACTGCACTCAATATTCAAGTTGGTAAAAAAGAAACTTTTCAAGAATTATTAGGCAAAAATCCGAATGCAAAATTAAATTTCTGGAAATTCTGGTTTATCGGTCAGATCCCATGGGAACGCACGACAGTCACTCCTGCCAGCTTATGGCACCACCCTGAATTGTCACTTATTTATAGAAGCCATGAAGATATTCATTAATGACTTTTAACTAAAGTGCACTTTTGAGCCTTTTTTTTGATTAAAATACACACAAAAAAAAGGCACTCGCCCCCGAGTGCCTTTAGACTATAACCTACTGAATTTATAGATAAATACTACTATTCAGCGGTTCTGGTACTTGTGCGGATTAGGTAGTCAAATGCGCTAAGTGCGGCTTTTGCACCTTCTCCGGCTGAAATAATGATTTGTTTGTAAGGCACAGTGGTACAGTCGCCAGCGGCAAAAATACCTTTGATATTCGTTTCACCGCGAGCATCAACTTCAATTTCGCCCATACGGTTACGAGTAATCGTATCACCTAACCAATTGGTATTTGGCAATAAACCGATTTGTACAAATGCACCTGCGACCGCTAAAGAATGAACACTTTCATCTGCACGATTTTTATATTCTAAACTCGTCATCTTGCTACCATCACCCTTTACTTCTAAGGTCTGTGCATTCAAGATGATCTCTACATTTTTCATGCTGCGGGCTTTGTGCTGTAAAACAGCATCAGCTTTAAGTTCAGGTGCAAATTCTAATACTGTCACGTGCTCAACAATACCTGCTAAATCGATAGCGGCTTCAATTCCTGAGTTACCACCGCCAATAACAGCAACACGTTTACCTTTAAATAATGGGCCATCACAATGCGGGCAGAATGTGATCCCTTTGGTACGATATTCTTGTTCGCCCGGTACACCCATATTTCTCCAGCGTGCACCCGTTGAAATAATAATGCTGCGTGATTTTAAAACTCCGCCAGAAGCCGTTTCTATTTGATGTAAACCGCCTTCTTTCTCTGCCGGTATTAATTTAGTCACCGACTGGCCATCAATAATATCCACATCATAGTTATCAACGTGATTTTTAAGCGCTCCCGCAAATGTTGCACCTTCTGTTTTAATCACAGAAATATAATTTTCGATATCAACGGTATCCATGACTTGACCACCGAAACGCTCACCAATAACACCGGTGCGAATACCTTTACGTGCCGTATAAATTGCCGCTGATGCGCCAGCAGGGCCACTCCCGATGATCAGAACTTCATATGGCTCACGTTCAGTCAATGATTTAGCTGCACGTAAATCAGCATTAGTATCAACTTTACTCACAATCTCACTTAAAGTCATACGGCCTTGACCAAACTCCTTACCATTTAAGTAAACAGCTGGTACACCCATCACATTTCGCTCTTCAATTTCATTTTGAAAAAGCCCGCCATCGATAGCCGTATGGCTGATCTTGGGATTCAAAATAGCCATTAAATTAAGAGCTTGTACAACATCTGGGCAATTATGACATGATAATGAATAGTATGTTTCAAAATGGAACTCACCCTCGAGGGCTTCAATTTGTTCCAATAACTCTTGTGCTTCTTTAGATGGATGTCCACCCACTTGCAATAATGCGAGCACAAGAGATGTAAATTCGTGTCCTAATGGCGAGCCGGCAAAACGTACACCGCGGTCTACACCTGGGTTGGTAATTAAGAAAGATGGCATTCTTAATGAATTATTGTGTTCAATGCGTACACTAATTTTGTCTGATAACGCTGCAATTTGTTCAATTAATTGTTTTATTTCATTTGATTTATTGCTGTCATCTAAATTGGCAACTAACTCTAATGGC
This sequence comes from Providencia sp., assembly GCF_052096715.1. Classification (NCBI taxonomy): domain Bacteria; kingdom Pseudomonadati; phylum Pseudomonadota; class Gammaproteobacteria; order Enterobacterales; family Morganellaceae; genus Providencia; species Providencia sp. The sequence goes on along the minus strand of NZ_JBQDNB010000002.1, from coordinate 85,198 downwards.
TTAGTGAGTTTTTCTAAATAGACTTTCAATTGAGCCTGTAAATTATTATCGAGCATGTAATTCCCTTTTTAATGATAAAATCGGGTACATATACCCGTCAGATAGCAAATTGCAGGTGTCTTAATAATCACTATCACTTACCTACAATTTGCATTATCGTATTACTAATCTATGAATAGATTTATCAACGAATTAGATTTTACCGACTAAATCTAAAGATGGAGACAGAGTCGCTTCACCTTCCTTCCATTTAGCAGGACAAACTTCGCCTGGGTGGCTTGCAACATATTGAGCTGCTTTTATTTTACGCAGTAAATCTGATGCATCACGACCAATGCCTTCAGCTGTGACTTCGATTGCTTGAATAATACCTTTTGGGTCAACAACGAAAGTAGCACGGTCAGCTAGGCCCTCACCTTCACGCATGTTTTCAAAATTACGTGTTAATGCGCCTGTTGGGTCTCCGATCATTGCATATTTGATTTTACCGATAGTGTCTGAGCTTGAATGCCATGCTTTATGAGTAAAATGGGTATCAGTAGATACAGAATAAACATCAACACCTAATTTTTGTAATTCATCATAATGATCAGCAACATCACCAAGTTCTGTCGGGCAGACAAAGGTAAAATCAGCTGGATAAAAGAAAAACACACTCCATTTACCTTCAATATCTTTTTCAGTAACTGAAATGAATTCACCATTTTTAAATGCTTGGTTTGAGAATGGTTTGATTTTTGTATTAATTAGTGACATTTGAAGTCCTCCTGTTGGGTTGCCTATTAAGTTACTGTTTATAAGCATCTTAATCCAATCAGTAGGTACTATTGATTTGATAGGTAGAACCGAATCAATAAATATTAATTGATAGGTTTTATATTAATATTATATGCGAAGGTAAAGCGCTTACAGTAACATTCAGCAAGCGCTTTTTAATTTTTACTAAGCCATAGTTGCGATAGTTTTTCGGAAGCGAATCAATGCAAGACCAAAAAACACACTACCAATAACCATCAGAACAATAAACTGGGGCCACACGATTTGAAAACCAGCGCCTCGATACAATATAGCTTGCGCCAAACTAACAAAGTGGGTCGTTGGCATTGTTTGCATAATATCTTGCACTAGCTGCGGCATACTTTCACGAGCGGTCATTCCACCGGAAAGCATATTTAATGGTAACAATACCAGTATCATTAATAAACCAAACTGTGGCATTGAGCGTGCAATGGTTCCCATAAAAATACCGATAGATGTTGTAGCAAATAAACTTAATGCCACACCACACATAAACAATAGTATTGAGCCTTCGATTGGCACTTGAAGTAAAGTTTTCACAACTAAAAGTAATGAAACTCCCGAAGCGACTAATACCACTAATCCCATCGACCAAATTTTAGACATCATGATTTCAAAAGGTGTCAAAGGCATTACCATCAAGTGTTCAACTGTACCGTGCTCACGCTCACGAATTAACGCAGCCCCCGTCAGTACAATAGAAAGCATGGTGATATTATTGATGATGGCCATCACTGATCCAAACCAAGACTGCGTTAGGTTTGGATTGAAACGCATACGAACCTCAAGATCAACAGGCAAACTGGCATTACTGCGCGACTTGGCTAAAAATTCATTTACTTCACCTAACGTAATGTTTTGAATATAGCTATTGCCTAAAAATGCCTGACTCATCCGCGTTGCATCAATATTTACTTGTATTGCAGGATGACGCCCAGCTAATACATCTCGTTGAAAATTGGGCGGAATATCAAGTGCAAAAGTATAAGTACCGCTATTAAGCAATTCATCAATTTGATTAGGCGTAATATCCGCGGGAGGTAAAAAATAAGGTGCATAAAAACTATTAATAATTCGATTCGATAACTGAGACTTATCCTGATCAGCAATCGCGATAGGTGCATTATGCAACGAGCCTGGCGTCACCGTTGCTGATGAGTAAATAGAAACCGTGAAAGCAAATACAATCAGCCCTAACATGGCTTTATCTCGTCCCAAACTACGTAATTCCTTAATACCCAGATTTAAAATATTTTGTATTTTACGCATCATCACTAAGACTCCTGTTTTTTCAGGAAGTAAACACTCAGGCCTATCACAAGTGGGATCGTAATCAATAGTGGAATAAACGATGCCTGTAGATCAAATAAATTGAGACCTTTTGAGAAAGTACCTCTTGTGATAGTTAAAAAATGGGATGTCGGATATATCATACCAACCCATCTACCAATACCCTCAAGTGATGATACCGGATCAATCATTCCTGAGAACTGAGTTGCAGGGATCAAAGTAATAATTGATGTCCCGAATATTGCTGCAATTTGGCTTTTCATAAAACATGAAATCAACAAGCCAATTCCTGTTGCTATAGTGATATAAAGAAATGCGGCTAGCGATAAAGTTAAAAAGCTACCTTTAAATTCAACACCAAAAAAATAGACCGAGAGAATACATAGTAGGACAAAGTTAAACATTCCAAGCACAATGTAAGGTAATTGTTTTCCAAGTAAAAACTCTAATTTGGTGATCGGGGTTACATATAAGTTAATAATAGAGCCGAGCTCTTTTTCACGCACTACACTGAGAGCACTAAGCATCGCAGGGATCATCATTAACAACAACGGTATAACCGCAGGTACAATAGCAGGTAGGCTTCGCACATCTGGGTTATAACGATAACGGGTTTCAATATCAATGACAGGTGTACCCGCAACGCCCGCAGGCTGACGGGCCGCCATGGTACTTAACCATGCCAGATGCATCGCCTGCACATAACCACGAACAGTTTCTGCACGATTTGGCATCGCACCATCAATCCAAACCCCGATTTTAACTGGCGTTCCTCTTGCAACATCACGAGCAAAGTTAGGTGGAATTTCAATGGCAACAGTAATCTGTCCACTGCGCATGCCTGATTCTAATTGCTCGTAATCTTGAATTGGTGGTTGCTCGATAAAATAACGAGAACCCGCAAGATTAAGGGTATAGCCTTGACTAAGTCCCGTTTGGTCACGGTCGAGCACAGCGAATCGTAAATTTTCCACGTCCATGCTAATACCATACCCCATAATAAACATCAGAATAACGGTACCGAGCAATGCAAGCGTCGAACGCACAGGGTCACGACGTAATTCCATACCTTCTCGGATTGTATAGCTAAACAGACGGCGGAAACTGAACCGTTTTTTTAATGCTTCCGTGGCATTATCTTTTAATGCAGGGTCAACATGAAACTCTGGTGCACTATCTTGCACTGCACCCGCATCACCAACAGCATCTTGTAGGTAAGCAATAAAGGTATCTTCAAGTGTTTCAAGCCCCCGTTTTTTAATCAAATTATCAGGGGTATCACAATCGAGTACTTTCCCTGCATGCATCAATGAAATACGGTCACAGCGCTCCGCTTCGTTCATAAAGTGGGTTGATATAAAAATTGTGACACCGTCACTTCTTGATAAATCAACCATTAAATTCCAGAACATATCCCGCGCTACGGGGTCTACCCCAGATGTTGGCTCATCAAGAATTAACATTTCGGGTTTATGGATCACGGCAACGGCGAGAGATAAACGCTGGCGAATACCTAATGGCAGGTCATCAGGCATTGTATCGCGTACGTCATTAAGTTCGAATCGCTGACACATTTCATCTAAACGTTGTTTTATTTGCGCTTCTGGAATGTGAAAAAGTTTCGCATGCAATTCAAGGTTTTGCTCAACAGTTAATTCGCTATAAAGCGAAAACGCCTGTGACATATAACCTACGCGTTTGCGTGTTTCGATATCTTTTGGGTCAATTTCTTGACCAAATAACCAGGCTTGCCCTTCACTTGCAGGCAAAAGGCCCGTTAACATCTTCATGGTGGTTGATTTACCACAACCGTTAGAACCAAGAAAACCAAATATTTCCCCTTTCGGGATTTTAAAATTAACGTGATCAACCGCCACGAATTGTCCAAAGCGCATAGTTAAATCTTGCGCTTCAATGGCAATAACATCATCTTTTGAGGTATCACGAGGCGGAATAACGACTTCTTTATGGCCACTACGTTTTTCTTCAGGCAATAGCGCAATAAAAGCAGCTTCAAGATCGTCACAAGCAGTTTGAGCTTTAAGCTCTGAGGCGTGCCCCGTCGCTAAAATTTTTCCATCATCCATCGCGACTAACCAATCAAAGCGCTCAGCTTCTTCCATATAAGCTGTTGCCACCAATACACTCATATTGGTTTGACGTTCACGAATTCGGTCAATTAAATCCCAAAATTGCGCACGAGATAGTGGGTCAACACCGGTAGTGGGTTCATCTAAAATTAATAAATCCGGATCATGAATTAAGGCACAACATAACCCGAGCTTTTGTTTCATACCACCAGAAAGCTTGCCCGCCGGTCTATCTTTAAAAGGCGCTAGGCCGGTGCTCTCTAATAAATCCTGTATCCGATATTCACGTTCTTCTTTGGATTGACCAAATAATCGCCCAAAGAAATCTACGTTTTCATAAACAGATAACGTATGGTAAAGATTTTTACCCAAACCTTGGGGCATATAGGCGATACGGGGGCAAACAGCTCGACGATGCTCCTCATCCTTCATATCCCCATCGAGAACAATCACACTACCTTGTTGAATAGCTCTAGCACCTGCAATAAGTGAAATTAGGCTAGATTTACCCACGCCATCAGGCCCAATTAACCCAACCATTTTTTTAGCAGGAATAGAAAGTACAATGTCATCCAACGCACAATTATCACCATAATGTTGGCTGACATGCTTTATATCTACTATCACATCATCCATCAGTTTGTTGGTCATTGTGGTAATCTCACCTCAAGGTCAGCAGGCCATGGTTCATTGGCGTCTAAACGGATATACGCCTTTCCCGGTAAACCCGTTTTAACATATTCAAGGTGTTGTTCTAATAATTCAGGAGAGATCCGCGCACGAACACGGAACATCAATTTTAAGCGTTCATTCTGTGTTTCAACAGTTTTAGGGGTAAATTGTGCAACACTTGCTACAAAAGTCGCTTTCGCTGGGATCACAATATTAGGCGCTGCATCTAAAATAATATGTACATCACTCCCTAGAGCAACCTTCCCTGCATCTTCTGTAGGTAAGAAAAACGTCATATAGACATCGCTTAAATCAACCATATTAAGCACCCGACCACCTGAGCCTAGCACTTCACCTGGCTCCGCTACACGATATTGTATACGCCCATTTCTCGGAGCTTTTAGTACGCTATCCTCTAAGTCGGCAATAATACGTCTTTCGGTTGCAGTTGCGGCTTCAACACGAGTTTTAGCTTGTACGATACCCGCGTTTGCAGAATCAATTGCCGCTGTCGATGCCGCAACTTGAGCTTTAGATGCTTCTAATGCAGCTTTTGCACCTAACATTTGTGCAGTGTCATCATCAACCTGTTGCTGTGACACTGCATTAGTTCTCACCAGTATTTTTGAACGATTGAGCCTTTTTTGTGCGGCATCAAGCTCCGCTTCTCGTTGGCGAACAACGGCTTGTGCAGCTAATTTCTCGCTTTTTCGTTGCATAAGACTGGATTCTGCGGTGACCACCGCACTAATAGCTTGACGTAACTGAGCTTGAACCTCATGTAACTGCTCTTGTAAGGCTCTAGTATCCATTCGAGCAAGTTCTTGCCCTTCTTTAACAAAATCACCTTCTTTTACGGTAATAACTTCAATTCGACCGGCAGTTTTAGTTGCAATATCTATCTCAGTGGCTTCGATTCGCCCGTTACTTTGTGCAAAACCGGAAGGTAATCCTCCTGAATTGGCATTCCAGTAATAAAAACCACCCGCACCAATAATTAAAATTAAAACTATGTAAAAAGATATTTTTTGCTTATTAATTTTCATACTATTCCTTTTCCATTCAACGAAGAAAATAACGAACAAAATAGTTTTGACTATTAACCTGATGAATTAATAAACCCACACGACTGTTTATGCATGAAATAGATACGGATAATCACTTAATTCGAAATTTTTATTATTATTATTTTTCTTCACAAACCTGAAAATAAAACACCTATAGGCTACTAGAAAGCTATCTATCTAATTTAATGATATTTTATCAAAATTTTGCTTAGGTGTAACAGTGCATGTATCACAAAAAATAAATTAAAAATATAAAAGAGTATATAAGGCATTAATTGTATAGATTTAAAGGGAGAAACAAAAAACAAAGCCACTAATTATTATAAAATTAGTGGCTTCATCTAAATTTTGGTCTCTATTTAGTATGAATTATAAACCAACTTTGTCGACTTTATTTCAAGTGATAACTAACTTGCAAAACTAATAATTGTTTTTTCATCCATACGATAACGAACCCATTCATCCTGTGGTTCTGCACCAATGCTCTTGTAGAAATCAATAGCAGGTTGATTCCAATCCAATACACTCCATTCGAGTCGCTGACATTTTCTTTCACAGGCTAGTATTGCTATATGTTTTAATAATGTCTTTCCTGCTCCCGTTCCACGAAAGTCAGGAGAAATATATAAATCTTCTAAATAAATACCATTATTACCAAGCCATGTTGAATAGCTTGTAAAAAAAACAGCGTATCCGGCTGGTTTCCCATCCACATAGCACATTAATGCTTCCGTTTTTGAATTCGGGCCAAACAGTGAGTTTTCAATGTCCGTAACCGTTGCTTTTACTTCATGGCGCGCTTTTTCATAATCAGCAAGCTCGATAATCATCTCCAAAATTAACGTGGCATTTTCGAGAGTAGCGGGTTTTATTTCGATATTCATTTTTTGATCTCTTGTAGTTTGAGCGCCAATTTTAAATAGCTATCATCGATTTCACTAGCAGTAGAAATATAATTCATTTAAATATATCCATTATTAGAATTAGTTATAGCAATCAATAAACCAATAATAAACAACGCAATTATAGCTATTGCATTAAAAAGATATCATTTGCTATGATAAGAATAGTGTTCAACTTAACCTAAAAATAAGGAGGCTAAACTATGCTGTTGTGTGATCTAATTGAATATTCACACTTCTTTGGCAATCGTCAAAGCTCAGGCTTTCACAGTTTTATACTGCGATAATCCTGCCTGAGCGAAGACACTAACTAAAGGAAACTTCCTCAGCTTACTGGGTTATCGTTATTACGATACCTTGGCATTTTTATGCCTAAAATTTGAGTAAGCTATGAGCACATTATTATCTGTAAAATCATTGAACTATGATACTTCCACTCGTTCACTATTAAACGATATGACATTCACTTTGCAACAAGGTGATCGCATTGGTTTAATTGGCCATAACGGGAGCGGAAAAAGCACTCTCTTAAAATTAATCACTCATCAATTATTACCAAATAGTGGCAGCATTACCTATGCCAACCATTGTGTAACTGCCTATATTGAACAGCACTTACCTGATGATATTATTGGATTAACATTAATTGAAGCATTAGTACAAAAATTGCCTGAACAAGATAAGATATCAGAGCGTTGGCGAGCTGAAGTTCTGTTATCTGAATTAGGTTTTACTTCTGACCAATGGTTACAAAAAGCCAATGAAATCAGTGGAGGTCAACACACCCGCTTGTTACTGGGCCGTGCATTGATTTCTCAACCAGATTTATTGTTACTTGATGAACCCAGTAATCACTTGGATTTACCAACGCTGATTTGGTTAGGTAATTTCCTACAGTCATGGAAAGGCAGCTTTGTCCTTGTTTCTCATGACCAATCGTTACTCGATAAAGTCACAAACTGTACTTGGATATTACGTGATAAAACATTGCATTTTTATCGGCTGCCTTGCAGTGCTGCTCGTAAAGCATTAATTGAAAAAGATGCTGCTGACGAGCATCGTCACCAAGCAGAGCAAAAAGAAATAGATCGTGTCGCCTCAAGTGCAAAGCGTTTAGCTATTTGGGGACGCGTGTATGACAATGAAGGGCTGGCGAGTAAAGCCAAGCAAATGGAAAAACAAGTTGACCGTTTGAAGGATGCACAAACTGAACTTTCAGAGGGTTATCAATGGAAACTTGCGCTAAATGGCAAATCAATACCCGCCAATAGAGTGCTTGAATTCGATAACGCACGCATTAAAACGCCTGATGCTACACCTTTATTTTCAACAAGTTTTCATCAAGTAAAAAGTGGCGATCACATCGCTATTATTGGCGCTAATGGGTGTGGAAAATCAACATTATTACGATTAATTTGGCAAAATTATCAGCAAGAACTACGTTATAGTTCTCAACTGAAATTTCATCCTGCAATTAGTGCGGGTTATTATGACCAACAATTAGCGCAGCTTAATGACAATGACAATTTACTTGATGCATTGCGAAATTTTGCACCATTAACCGATGATCAACGGAAAATGGCCTTAATTGGCGCAGGGTTTCCCTATATCAGGCATCTGCAAAAAGTCTCAACTTTAAGTGGCGGTGAACGCGCCAGATTACTTTTTATTGGACTCAGCCTTGCTCAATATGAATTGATCTTACTCGATGAACCGACAAACCACCTTGATCTTGAAGGTAAAGAAGCGCTAAGTGAGCAAATTACTCAGTTTTCTGGGGCTTTATTAGTCGTCAGTCATGATAAATGGTTAATAGAAAATAGTTGTCAGCGATTTTGGTATATCCATAATAATCGCTTGGAAGAGTATCTCAATCTTGATGATATATATCAGCAAATTGAGCAACAATCTCATCAATCGAATAATATTCTCATTGCAGATAATTCGCTTAACTTAATTACAGAAATAAGTGAAAGCCATGTTTCTCATGAAGATGAATTATTAGAACAACTATTGATATTAGAAGAAAAATTACAGACAGATAAACTACGTAAGTTGGCACATCAAAAACCACAATTGCAACAACAGTGGATTGATGAAATAGCTAAAATTCAATCACAATTAGATTTATAATTTGGATTTTTAAATAGCCCCTGATTACCTTGCGTAGTCAGGGGATTACAAATGTTGGGAAATTATAGTGAAAACTTGATATTATTTAGTAAATGATATTTAACTTAATTTACAAAATAGCTATACGTATGACACTTAACACTTCCATTTTCGTCCGTATATTTCAGACACTTTATTTCATGAGAAACGCAGTTCATCGCTAAAATAAACATTGAATAATGATAAGTTTTTCTATAACGCATTAAATAATTCCCTCTAATGCATTAGAGATAATCACTTTATGAATAAAGATTTTGTAAACCATCAATTCTAATATTAAGCCTTTTGTTTTTTTGCTCGCTTAAAATAAGATGTCGGCACCTTAGGGCAAACAACCTCTTTAAATTTAGCATCTGTAGCTGTTTTTTTTGCTTGTTCAGCATTAGTTTCTTCTGCTGAATTATTCTGTACTGGTTTGATTATTTCGTTCATATATAAATGCTCTTTCACTTGAATAATATCATGAGTTTTTGCCATCTTATTTATCCTCTGCCACTAATACGGCATTAACCTGTTCAATCCTATCAACTGCTCTGTTAATGATTTCAATCACTTTTTCAGTTTCTTCTGTCGTTAGTTGCTGCAAAACAATTTTATGCCTCAATAACGATTTAAATTTATCTACTGCACACTCAATCTCATTCGCAAATTGATTTCCTGCTTTAAGTTCTTGTGCATAATTTAATTTCATTTTAACTTCAGCAAAGATATCTGCTTTTAGTAATAAAAAGCACCGGCCCTCTGGGGTTATAGCATAACATTTACGCCCCTTCCCACTATCTTTACCTGTAATAATAAAGCCTAATTCTTCTAAAAGTGTCAACGTTGGGTAAATAACACCAGGACTCGGACAATAAAAACCCGCAGTACCCTGACTTATTTTTTTGATCAATTCGTATCCGTAATTGGTCCCATCCGCAAGCAAGTGTAAAATGTAGATACGTAGTTGTTTGGGATTAAACATTCGCCTTACACTTTTGCCATTACATAGGCATGTTTCAGGCTGTTGCATACTGTTCATTAACACTCTCTGGCATTGTTTTTACTACAGTAAACCGATATATCTAATATAATAGTATATTCTACAGAAAACACCAGCTTTAGATATATCGGTTTTTTGCATAAAGTGCTAATGATAATCATTATTAAGTAGAGGATAAAAAGAAACAATAAAGCCAACCATTATTCAGATAAAACCTATAATGGCTGGCTTTCTAAGACTAAAACAAATGACAGTTAATTAACCAACATTAGGTAATATTTTAAACGCTATCCCGAGCTGTACACCAATAACAATTATGCCACAAAGGAACACAATCAATAATGCAGTACTACCACCTAATACCTGATACTTACGTGAATTAATATTTCTTGATTTAAAAGCCATCGCGCTCGGTAGTAATAATGCCAGAATCGATAAGGCAATTGCCGCAAAGCCCAACGCCATAATAAAGCCTTTAGGATAAAATAAAGCAAATATGAGCGGAGGTAAAAACGTGAGTAATCCCGTTTGTAGTCGTCCTGATGCATTATCTTGTCTTTTAAATAGATCAGCTAAAAAATCGAATAACCCTAAAGCCACACCAAGAAATGATGTCGCTAAAGCTAGGCTCATAAACATTTGAGCAATTAATTCTGTTTTACCCGACTGAGCAACGTCTTTAATGGCATCTAACAACCCATTTAATCCGACATTTTCAGATAAAATGCCTACAAATGTCGTGGTGCCAATACTGCCTAATGTGGCAATTTGCCATAAAATATAAGCGACTAGCGGAATAGAACTACCAATAATGAATATTATGCGTAGCTTTCTAACATCTCCGCCCATATATTTCACAATACTGGGCACGCTGCCATGAAAACCGAATGATGTAAAAAAAACAGGTATCGCAGATAAAATTAATATTTTTTCTGTCGGTGCGGATAATAAATTTTGTTGCTCAACATGCGGCATCATTAGTGCCAATATCATCACTAAAAAAACAATTTTTGCAGCAAATAAAATACGATTAATAAAATCCACTGATGACGTACCGAAACAAACAACGCCACCACCAATAACAGTAAAAATAACAATACCTAGCCAATCAGCTAAATCAATTGCAAAACTACTCTTTAAATTAGAGGTAATAATTTCCCCTGCACCGCTGACATAAGCTGCTGTTAAAGCATACATCAAAAACATCATACTAAAACCGGTGATAAATTTACCGCCTGAGCCTAAATATCGCTCAGCTACACTACCTATCCCTGTTTCATGAGATTCATGCTGATAAACCTCAACGAGTAATAGCGCGGTATAGCACATCAATGCCCACAAACCTAACAGCATCGCCAAACTCACCATAAAGCCGTTACCAGCCGCTGCAATTGGCATTGCTAACATACCAGCACCGATTGTCGTACCAGCAACAATAAAAACACTACCTAGCGTGCGATTTTTCATATTGAGATCCTAGCCAATAAAATTAAATACAAACCTTTTGATTAATATGAGTAAGTTTATTTTCTTCATCGATAAGCTGTTGTAATTTATCTTCAAAAATATTTCTCAATTCAACCCAATAACGCTCAAAATGTTGTTTATCACGTAGGCAATGCGTCATGATTGCAGCTCTTAATACATAGATTGAACGCACTTTATGCCATTCATCATCAGTAAATCCTGCATTCCGACAGAGTTCCAGTGGGCTATTACCGTATTCTTCATAAGTCAGAGAAGTCGATGATGTTAAAAAATCATTAGTATACGTGCGCCCTGCTGCATATGAACATAATTCATATATACGCTTATTAAGTTGGTTTTGTTTAGCTAACGATATATTTCCACACTCCCTAAACATAAAATTTATCATGTGAAAATCGGGTGACGGCATCACGGTAATTTGAAATTCTCGACCATCAATAATATAAGGTTTGCTGGTATTAATTTTTTCAATCATCCAATTAGCCGTGGTGATCCCAGCAGCGATAACCTTGCCATAACCTAAAAGATTTAAAGGAACAAGTCGGTGGGCAGCCCATATTGCAGCAGCTGTGGCACCCGCTTTGGAACCTTCCATTATTGAAGAACCTAATAAAACATTATGCTGTTTTTCCGATTTGCGGTTTTTTTCCTCTACTTCTTCGAAAACATAAGCAGCATGATAGGAAATTAAATCAACAATACGCCTATCTTTCATACAAATGGCCCCCGCCGCATAAGGAATAAAACCAACTTTATGGGGATCAACTGTGATTGAATCTGCTTGGCTCAGTGCTTTAAAACTTTCATAAACATCAGGTTGTGGCCAAATAATATCTGTTGGAAAAACACCTTCGCTATGGAAGCGTTGTATTAATATTTCATAATCAAGAAATTGATTATTTTCATCTCGGAACATCGCACATGCATATCCCGCATAAGCTGCATCTATATGCACATAAAATGAAACGCCAAAGCGTTCTTCACATTCTTGACGTAGTTTGATAACTTCAGCGACATTATCAATCGCCCCTGTTTCAGTTGTGCCAACAACCGCAACAACCGCTAATATTGGCTCACCTTGCTCTATTAATGAAAATACAATCTGACGCATTTTTGCTATATCAGTACGATAATGAGCATCGACAGGTAATTGCGTTATATTTTGTTGACCTAATCCCAAAATATCCATCGCCTTCAACCACGAATAATGTTTAGATTGAGGGACTAATAATTGTCCTAATTGCCCCTGTTCAACTCCCTCACCTCGACAGCTCATTTCTCGGATCTGTTCAAATAAACCTTGTTTTTTTAGCTCATCCATTAAATCAAGCACTGCATCAGTGGACATATTCAGTAAACTTTGCGCTGTCTTATCTTTTAATAAGTGTTGTGCTTGTGGATGTTTCGCCATTGCTAAAGGCAGTGTTTTAATATTTCGAGCAACCCATAACCCCTCATAGTTAGCAACCGTACCACCTGACGTAATGTGACCCCATGCTTGTTGTGTGTCATAACCAAACATTGCACATAAATCGAGCCCTGCTTCTATTTCAAGTACTGTGGTCGTGGGAGATGATTCTTGTGCACAATTATTTGGGTTGTACAGCATTGCCATCACATAAGCGAGATTAGATATCATAAAGGTATCTGCATTCATGTGGCCCATATAACGAGGCGAAAACCAAGGAACGGATGTTGTTTTAAGCTTAGAAGAAAGCTGATTAAGGATGCCTTCTGTACGATACAATGTATCCCTATATTCGGGGGCATACCTATCGACGGTTGAGATAAGCTCTGGATCTTCTGGGTGATAGCCTGAACGCCAATGCATGTGTTCAGAAACGGCATACTCCATCATTTCTTTGAAAAAAACAGCATTTTCAGATTTTGGCCCAAGAAATAATGCATCCACATTCATATTTGAATTTTTAAAATTATTCATTATCACTACACCTTCGATTCACAATTGACCCAAGTCAGTTGCTTTTAAGTTTATTAACTTATTATCATTGGAAAGTGCAATAACGGACATATGTCTTTATAAGACAACAACTTATTAAATAACATTGTTATTCTTAATATCAATCCTCAATTAAATACTGATAGACAAGCCGCTAAGAAACCAACTTGCCTATAGATATAATCTATATTCATTAAAATATTAATAAACTCAGCATAATTTCATTCGGATTTGTGGTCAGGCACAAAAAATCAAAATTTAGTCAGCTATAAAGAGATATTTACGCCAAAAAGACTTGATAATGTAAATAATTTGTTATAAATAAAAATTAAGATCACTCAAAATAAAAATATATTGCAACTAATTAGTCACATAAGAAATAAAATTAATTAATTGTTTAATAATACAATTTTACCAATAAGGTCACCTGATTCCATATGACGGTGGGCATCCGCAACCTGTTCTAACTTATAGACTTTGTTAATAATTGGTTTTATTTCACTATTTTGCAACATACCCCATACCTGTTGCTTTAATTCAGCGGCAATCTGGCTTTTTTCTTCAATTGTACGAGATCGCATTGTTGAACCAGTATAAATTAATCGCTTAACCATTAATGGCATCATATTCAAACTTATTGGATTTCCTTTCATCATGCCAATTTGAATAATTCGCCCAAACTTCCCCGCTGCAAGATAATTTTTAGCGACATAATCACCACCAATAATATCAACAACCATATCAACGCCACGAGATGAGGTATAATCTAATGAGACTTGAACAAAATCATCTGTATGGTAATTAATCACACAATCTGCACCTAATAACTCCGCCGCTTTCACTTTCTCTTCTGAACCTACGGTGGTAATAACTGTTGCACCAAAGGCTTTCGCTAACATAATCGCGACACTCCCAATTCCAGAGGTGCCTCCATGAATCAGCACTGTTTCATTCTTTTTAAGTTTTCCAATTTGAAAAACATTTGCCCACACCGTAAAAAAATTTTCTGGAATAGCGGCACCTTGAATAAAAGATAAATGACCTAATGGCAACGCAATATTTTTGTGCACTAAACAATATTCAGCATAACCACCGCCCTCAACTAAACCGCATAATTTATCGCCAAGTTGCCATTCAGTGACGTCATCAGCTTTAGCAACAACACTTCCTGAAATTTCTAGCCCCATTATAGGCGAAGCATCTGCGGGTGGCGGATAAGAACCCATTCTTTGAAAAATATCAGGGCGATTAACACCAATAGCCTCAACTTTGACAAGTAAATAACCTGGAGCTAGCTGAGGCAATGCTTTTACTTTTAATTGCAATTTATCCGCCCCCCCAGGTTCTATAATATCGACAAATTGCATTGTAGTAGGCAAGAGCAATTGATTGTTTGTCATTATGATTTCCTTTGTGGGTTTATTTAAAAAATTGATATTTATATGTTTATTTTTGTGTTAATTTAATGCTAATTAGTTTAACGTATACATGGGTTGAATCCTAAATTTATGAATACATTTTAATACACACTAAAAGCATTTTTTCATTTTTTGCCATTTTATATTTAATATACAGCCAGTTTATTATTTAATAATATTACTTAATTAAGCATTTACCTCTAAATTCATTAACTTATTACTTTTGACATCTATTGCTTTTTTATTTAATAAGTCAATTCTGTTTTATATTACTACTTACCAGTCGCGTTATCTTATGTTAAAATTGACTCATATCAATAATTCTAACTTGATTGAGCATTTAATATGATCCCAGAAAAAAGAGTTGTTCGTCGCATCCAGTCTGGTGGTTGTGCTATTCATTGCCAGG
Organism: Providencia sp.; assembly: GCF_052096715.1. NCBI lineage: Bacteria > Pseudomonadati > Pseudomonadota > Gammaproteobacteria > Enterobacterales > Morganellaceae > Providencia > Providencia sp. The sequence continues at coordinate 69,950 of NZ_JBQDNB010000002.1, read as the reverse complement.
ACTGTAGTATTAGCCAACTTTGCATTCCTTTCACACTGAATGAACATGAACTGGATCAACTTGATAATATTATTGAGCGTAAAAAACCAATTCAAAAAGGGCAAGCCTTATTTAAGGCTGGCGATGAACTACGTTCATTGTATGCCATTCGCTCAGGAACTATAAAAAGCTATACTATTACTGAGGAAGGTGATGAGCAAATCACAGGCTTCCACCTTGCTGGTGATTTAGTTGGCTTTGACGCAATTATTCATACACAGCACCCAAGTTTTGCTCAGGCACTTGAAACCTCAATGGTTTGTGAAATACCTTTTGAAACACTCGATGATTTGTCTGGCAAAATGCCTAATCTACGTCAACAAATTATGCGCTTAATGAGTGGAGAGATTAAAGGAGATCAAGAAATGATCCTCCTTTTATCCAAGAAAAATGCGGAAGAAAGATTAGCTGCATTTATTCTTAATCTATCACACCGTTTTGCAGAGCGTGGTTTTTCACCTAGAGAATTCAGGTTAACAATGACGCGTGGCGATATTGGTAATTACCTTGGTTTAACAGTTGAAACCATTAGCCGCCTTTTAGGTCGTTTCCAAAAAAGTGGTATGCTCAGTGTTAAAGGTAAATATATTACCATCGAAGATATGACCAAACTTACTGATATCGCAGGTAAAGTTTCCGCTATTACTAACTAATATCCTAAACCGGATCACAATCTCTGTGGTTCGGTTTTGTTTTTTTCCTCAGTTTTCTTGCCTATTTCTTCTCAATAACTTAATTTATCCTTATGGAACTATCCGTACGTTGAGAGGATTTCAATATGGCAAACTACAAAAATCTCCTAGTTGCGATCGACCCAAATCAGGATGATCAACCTGCATTGAGACGTGCTGTCTACATTGTGCAGCGTAATGGTGGACGGATAAAAGCGTTTTTACCTATCTATGACCTTTCCTACGATATGACAACGCTGCTCTCTCCTGAAGAACGCCATGCAATGAGAAAAGGCGTTATCAGCCAAAAAACCGCATGGATAAAGCAACAAGCACACTTTTATTTAGAAGCTGGAATTGATATTGAAATTAAAGTCATTTGGCATAATAAGCCTTATGAAGCCATTATTCAGGAAGTCATTGGCGGAGAACATGACTTATTACTGAAAATGGCCCATCAAACTGATAATTTTGAATCAATCATATTTACACCACTTGATTGGCATTTATTAAGAAAATGTCCATGTCCTGTTTGGATGGTGAAAGATAAAATTTGGCCCGACCATGGCTCAGCTGTTGTCGCTGTTAATTTATCTAATGAAGAATCTTATCATGACGACCTTAATATTAAGCTGGTCGAGAAAACAAAAGATTTAGCTCAACGGATTATGAAAGATCAAGATATTCATTTAGTAAGTGCCTATCCTGTCGCACCAATGAATATTGCAATTGAATTACCTGATTTTGACCCTAGCTTATATAACAATGCATTACGTGGACAACATCTGATAGCAATGAAAGAACTACGGCAGAAATTCTGTATCGATGAAAAATTCACACATGTTCGCGAGGGTCTACCTGAAAAAATCATTCCCGATATGTGTGAAGAATTAGAAGCAGGTGTTGTTGTTCTAGGAATATTAGGGCGCACGGGGATCTCAGCTGCTTTTCTCGGTAATACCGCCGAACACATCATTGATAAACTAAAATGTGATTTACTGGCAATTAAACCTGATGGATTTGTATGCCCGATTAATCCAACAGATGAATAGCAGCGAAGTCCGAGCACTTTATTTTAGTTACATGACTGCCTAATACTCACATTTACATACATTTCGTTCAGTTTTCACTCTAAAAAAGGCTCTGCATTTACATGCAGAGCCTTCTGTTAACACCTTTGAGTTTTAGAGTGCACGTAAAATAGCATCTACACTATCTTTAGCATCACCAAATAACATCTGTGTATTTTCTTTAAAGAATAATGGATTTTGTACACCTGCATATCCCGTATTCATTGAGCGTTTAAATACAATAACGTTATTCGCTTTCCAAACTTCTAGTACTGGCATTCCAGCAATTGGGCTATTAGGATCCTCTAATGCCGCAGGATTAACCGTATCATTAGCACCAATAACCAACACTGTATCTGTATTAGCGAAATCATCATTGATTTCATCCATTTCTAGCACGATGTCATAAGGTACTTTCGCTTCAGCTAGTAATACGTTCATATGACCTGGTAAACGTCCAGCAACTGGATGAATACCAAATCGAACATTAATACCACGTTCACGTAATTTAGCCGTTATATCATGTACTGGATACTGAGCTTGCGCTACTGCCAATCCATAACCTGGAGTGATAATAACTGATGTTGAGTTCTTCAACATTTCAGCAACGTCTTCTGCCGATGTTTCGCGATACTCCCCCATCTCTTCGTCAGAACTTGATGCTGTACCATCAGTACCGAAACCACCCGCAATAACGCTAAAGAATGAGCGATTCATCGCCTTACACATAATATAGGACAAAATTGCCCCTGAAGACCCCACCAACGCACCCGTGACAATCAGTAAGTCATTACTTAACATGAAACCAGCGGCGGCGGCAGCCCAACCTGAGTATGAGTTTAGCATTGATACAACAACTGGCATATCCGCACCACCAATTGATGAAACAAGATGCCAACCAAATGCTAATGCGATCAATGTCATGATCAACATAACAAATACTTGCAGACCAACACTCTCTGTTTTAACAAAAATAACTAACAGAATGAATGAAATAATAAGTCCAGCTAAGTTGAGCTTATGTTTATTTGGTAACATCATCGGCTTAGATGATATTTTTCCAGATAATTTACCATAAGCGACAATTGACCCCGTAAAAGTGATCGCGCCGATGAAAATACCTAAAAAGACTTCAGTTAGGTGAATATTTTCCATAACCGCATCAGCATGGCCTTCACTAGCAATAAAGCTATTGAATCCTACTAATACAGCAGCCAAACCGACGAAACTATGTAAAATAGCCACCAGCTCTGGCATTTCAGTCATTTCAACTTTTTTGGCTAATCGAATACCAATAACGGCACCGATAACCATTGCAATGATCATCCAGCTAATGTTGCTACTATCTGGTCCAAGTATGGTAGCAATTAATGCAATTGCCATCCCTGCGATGCCATAAGCGTTCCCTCTTTGAGAACTTTCATGGCGCGATAGCCCTGCTAGGCTGAAAATAAATAGGATAGCAGCAACAATATATGCTGCAGTCACAATTCCACTCGACAACATAAGTTACCCCTTACCCTTTACGAAACATTTTTAACATACGGTGAGTAACTGTAAATCCACCGAAAATGTTGATACTTGCGATCAATATAGCAACAAAGGATAAGAAACTTACCCAACCACCACTACCAATCTGTAAAACTGCACCAACAACAATAATTCCTGAAATCGCATTAGTGACAGACATTAATGGTGTATGCAGAGCATGAGTGACGTTCCAAACTACGTAATAACCCACAACACACGCAAGTGCAAAAACAGTAAAGTGAGATAGAAAATCTTTTGGCGCCGAATTTGCAAACCAACCAAATAAAATAATAGCCAGTGCCATCAAGCTATATTTAGCCGCTGGAGACATTTTTTTCTCGGGAGCTTTGACGCGTTCTATTGCTTTAGGTTTGACTTGTGGCTGTGCAGAAACTTGAATTGGTGGTGCTGGCCAAGTAATTTCACCTTGTTTAATCACAGTAACACCACGAATGACTAAATCATCAAAATCAATGACAATTTCACCATCTTTCTCTTTGCATAGCAGCTTCATCAAATTAACAAGGTTAGTACCATATAATTGAGAAGACTGAGTTGGTAAACGGCTTGGTAAATCAGTGTAGCCGATAATTTTCACGCCATTATCAGTGACAACGAGTTTATCTGCTTGTGTCAGTTCGCAGTTACCTCCAGTTTGAGCCGCCAAATCAACAATGACGCTCCCCGGTTTCATCGACTCAACCATTTCTTTAGTAATAAGCTTAGGTGCTGGTCTGCCAGGAATTAACGCAGTAGTTACAATAATATCAACATCTTTGGCCTGCGCAGCAAACAATGCCATTTCAGCTTTAATAAACGCTTCTGACATGACTTTGGCATAACCGTCACCACTGCCCGCTTCTTCCTTGAAATCAAGTTCAAGAAATTCAGCGCCCATACTTTGTACTTGTTCTTTTACTTCCGGACGAGTATCAAATGCGCGAACTATTGCGCCTAAGCTACCCGCAGCACCGACAGCTGCTAAACCTGCTACACCTGCACCAATCACCATGACTTTTGCTGGTGGCACTTTACCGGCGGCTGTAATTTGTCCAGTAAAAAAGCGGCCAAATTCATGTGCGGCTTCAACTATTGCCCGATAACCTGCAATATTTGCCATTGAGCTTAATGCATCAAGTGACTGCGCACGTGAGATACGAGGTACCGCATCCATTGCCATAACAGTAATATTGCGTGTTTTTAACGCTTCCATTAGTTCAGCATTTTGAGCTGGCCAAATAAAGCTTACCAACGTCGAACCTTCCTTAAATAAAGGAATTTCATCATCTAGTGGCGCATTCACTTTAAAAACGATATCCGCTGCAAATGCAGCATCACGATCAACTATTTCTGCACCAACAGCCTCATATGCTGCATCATCAAAACTGGCCAAATGTCCCGCGTTTTTCTCTACACAAACAGAAAAACCCAACTTTAAAAGTTGAGTCACTGTTGAAGGTGTAGCAGCAACACGCGCTTCATTGGCAAGTCGTTCTCTTGGTATACCAATACGCATAATGTTCCCTTTTATAGCCTAAAGTAATGTTGTATGTAGGGTGTTTGCAAAAAAAATGACCATTTTCTTGGAAAAGTCCTATTTTCTGCATAAAACAGTTTTAAAATGTGCTAATAACCTACTGAAAATAACGTTATTGATCCATAATTGATCACGATTATTAAACAGTAAATGGAATTCGCAGTGAAAATCTTAGTTTTAGGTCAATAAAACACTGGATACTTTGAAATAACTGGTAAATTTGACTAGTCAATCATTATTTATTTCTCATAAAAAGAAAATCATGAGACAACAAGAACAGTTACGTGTAATAATCATGGACATGTGGTACAAATAAGATTCAGCACGTTTATAATAAATTGCGCAAGGCGGAAGGATTTTGTATGAAGCTGAAAACTACGGTCATCGCAGCCGCGGTGTTATCATTATCTAGTATTACTGCTAGTCAGGCAGCTGTTGAGTTAACGCCAAAACAGGCCGAAGAATTAAAACCTTATGAGCGTATAACGGTCACTGGACGCTTTAATGCTATTTATGAAGCATCTGACGCGGTCTCCCGTAGGGCTGATAAAATGGGGGCGTATGCCTTTTACATTCAAAGCCTTGATGATATAGGTGATAGTGGCAACATGCGTGTTGTTGCTGATGTTTTTGCAAAAGACGCACCTAAATTTGAAGAATCAAATCGCCGTATATTCGGTGGTGTTGAAGAAATGTCAAAAACCGATGCTGCCCAGTATGAACCTTTTGATACTGTCAGTGTAAGCGGTTTTTACCCTTCTCAACCTGACCTCTATGAAGCAATCGCTAAGAAAGCTAAAGAGAAAGATGCTGCATCATTCTACGTCGTTCGTAATATTGCGATGAATGATGGTGGTAACACATTAGCAACTGCTTATATATACAAAAAAGATGCACCTAAGCGCCAAGTTCAATTAGATGAAGCAGTTATTCCTGCGGACTCTGATGCAGGCCGTGCGTTACTTGCTGAAGGTGGCGAAGCTGCTAAGAAAGTACGTATTCCAGGTGTTGCATCTTCTGAAGAACCGACAGTTGCTGTTGGCCGTTTCTTTGAGACATCAAGTAGCCAACCGGGCCGCACAAGTGTAACCCTACCAAACGGCTATGTTATCGAAGAAATCAACAAAACTGCGGCGGCACAAATGGTGCCATACGATTCAATTACTTTCTCAGGTTATTACACCAATACACCAGAAGTACGTTATCAAATTGCAAAGCGTGCTGAAGCTAAAGGTGCTAAATATTTCCATATAACAAGAGAATGGCAGTCTAATGGTGGCAGCGTTACCATTAGCGCGGATTTATTCAAATAATAAATCAATAACCTATGAAAAACCAGTTTATAAAAACTGGTTTTTTTTTACCTTCTAATTCCATATATAATAACCCCCGCTATTTTCCTACACTACCCACTCTTTAGCGCTTGTATTTATTAATCTCATGCTATCAATTCAATGACTTAGTTAACAAACTTAATCTAAATTAATATTACAACGTTAATATGCATAAAATAGCTAATTAACTGCATATTTTTCCATTGCATCTCAACCATTTCATTCGTAGAATCCACTCTTAATTTTTGATAGTCAATTTAACTGCCATTTTAAGGCAGAATAGATTAATTACTCATAACAATGATTATTTTAACGTCATTTTAACTTTTGATTGCAGAACAACCAGGATATACATTGAAAAATACATTAAGCCTCACTGCCCTAACCGCTTTAGTGCTTAGCTCTATGGTAGGCGCAGGTGTATTTAGTCTTCCACAAAATATGGCTGAAGTGGCCAGTCCAATGGCACTGATTATTGGATGGTGCATTACCGGTGTTGGTATCCTTTTTTTAGCCTTTTCACTGTTATTATTATCAAGAATCCGACCGGATTTAGATGGTGGGATATTTACTTATGCAAAAGTTGGATTTGGTGAATTTGTTGGCTTTTGTTCCGCTTGGGGTTATTGGCTATGCGCTGTCGTCGCCAATGTTTCCTATTTAGTGATTGTTTTTGCTGCAATAAGCTTTTTTACTGATACTCCTGATAATATTATTTTTGGTGATGGTAATACATGGCAGGCCTTAATTGGTGAATCTATTCTACTCTGGTTTGTTCATTATTTAGTCTTACAAGGTGTGCAAACTGCTGCTGGTATTAATAAATTAGCAACAATGGCGAAGCTGGTTCCACTTGGATTATTCATTGTTCTTGCTTTCATCGCGTTCAAATTAGATATTTTTAATGCCGATTTTAGTGGTATTGAGCTTGGTGTCCCTGTTTGGCAACAAGTTAAAGACACTATGCTAATTACCTTATGGGTATTTATTGGTATTGAAGGCGCAGTAGTCGTTTCAGCTAGAGCTAGAAATCGTCGTGATGTTGGTTTAGCTACGGTATTTGCAGTCTGTTCTGCATTAATAATCTATATTTTAGTCACGTTACTATCGTTAGGCTTAATGTCTCAGGCTGAACTTGCTGATATTAAAAACCCGTCAATGGCAACATTAATGGTGAATTTAATTGGTACAAGTGGCAATATTATCATCGCCGCAGGACTCATCATCTCTGTCTGTGGCGCCTATTTAAGTTGGACTATAATGGCCGCAGAGGTTCCATACATCGCCGCACAGTATAAGTCATTTCCAAAAATATTTAATAAACTTAACGCTAATGATGCACCATCATCGTCACTATGGTTAACCAATAGCGCGGTACAGCTTTCTTTAGTATTAATCTGGCTTAGTGGTAGCAATTACAACACGTTGCTTACTATTGCTTCTGAGATGATATTAGTACCTTATTTTTTAGTAGGTGCATTTTTAATGAAGGTTGCCTTTGAGCGTCACAATAAGCCATTATTAGCGGTAGGCTTAGTCGCCAGTGTTTATGGTTTATGGTTATTATATGCTTCCGGCTTAATCAATTTGCTGCTATCTGTTGTGCTATACGCCCCTGGTATTTTAGTTTTCTTGTATGCACGCTCCCAGCAAACAGCAAAATCACCATTAAAATTAGTTGAGAAAGTTGCCGCTTTTGCCATAGCAATTACCTCAATACCAGCACTTTATTATTTAATGGCTTAATAAGCCTATGTGGATATGCACTAAATTTGATTAAATTTAGTGCTCTTTTACTTATTCCTCCGCCCTATTCCATCTGCTTTATTTAACAACCTACCTCTTTTTTCATTTTTAGCTTTTTGATATAAAAAGCAACTCAGATGTTTATTTATCTCTATGAACACCAACAGTATGTTGTAACTAAAAAACCTTAATTTATAGTAATGTTATAAAAAAGGCCCCTACCTTTATAAAAGATAGGAGCCTGATATTTAAAATAACACTACTTACACAACAAATTATAATCGTTGTGCGATGCTTTCCATCGTCTGGATAATTCGCTTGTCTGAGATGGGATATGGAGTGCCTAATTGTTGTGCGAATAAGCTTACTCTCAACTCTTCTATCATCCAACGAACCTCCAATACTTCAGGTAACATTTTCTGTACTGGAGTCAATTTTGACAGCCATTGTTGATGCATATTTTGCACATGCTCAACTCGGCTCATTTGAGCTCGATCTCTATTTGGGTCAATAGCCAATTTTTCCAATCGACGTTCAATGCCATTTAAATAGCGCAGAACATCAGGTAAGCGTTTCCAGCCATGAGCCGTTACAAATCCTTTGAAAGCTAACCCTGACATTTGTGCTTTTAGGTCAGATAAAGCCAATGCCATAGATAAATCGACACGCCCTTTTAATCGTTTGTTGATTGCAAATACAGTCGTCAAAATTTGCTCAACTTGCTTTGCGATATTAACCACAACATCATTTAGTTCTGCACGGGCAAGCTCTTTTAAGTGCTCAAATTGTTCTTCATTCCAAACGGCCCCACCATGATTTGCAATCAACTGGTCGATACCACAAGCAATGCAATCATCAATTAACTCTAGAACTTTGCCATAAGGATTAAAGTAAAGACCAAGTTTAGATTTATTTGGTAGTTTTTCATGTAAATATTTAATTGGTGATGGAATATTAAGTAATAATAATCTGCGTACACCTGCCCACATAGCTTGCTGCTGTTCAAATTCCGTTTCAAATACACGAATACCAACACTACTTTTTTCATCAACTAGTGCAGGATAAGCTTTAACTGAATATCCACCTCGTTTTTGTTCATAACGTTGAGGTAATTCACCAAAACTCCAAATATGTAAACCACTTTGCTCAATACCATCATCGACAACTTCAGAAAGAGTTTCTTGCACTTTTTCTTTCAAACTACTTTTTAGCGCATCAAGATCATACCCTTCTGCGATTGTTTTATTTTTATCGCCAATAACACGATAAGTCATTTTCAAATGTACAGGCAGTTGGTCTAATTGCCATGATGCCCGATCGACAGTTACACCAGTCATTCGACGTAATTCACGCTCTAGTTTATCCAGCACGCTTCCTTCAGGTGCAGGCACTCGCTCCAAAAATGCAGATGCATAGTTCGGCGCTGGAACAAAATTTCGCCTAATTGGTTTTGGTAGTGACTTAATCAGTGCAATAATCAGCTCCTCTCGTAATCCCGGAACCTGCCAATCAAAACCAATATTTTGTACCTGATTTAATACCGCCAATGGAATATGAACAGTGACGCCATCCGCATCAGTTCCCGGCTCAAATTGATAACTCAGACGAAATTTTAAATCACCTTGATACCAGTAATTTGGGTAATCGAGTGCTGATACATTCGCCGCATCCTCTTTAATGAGCATATTTTTTTCAAAACTAAGCAGGTCAGGCTTTTCTTTTGATGCTGATTTCCACCAATGATCAAAATGTCGTGATGAAATAACATCATTCGGTATACGTTGATCATAAAAAGCAAATAGTGTTTCATCATCAACTAAGATATCTCGACGTCTTGATTTATGTTCTAAATCTTCAATTTCTGATAATAGCTTTAGGTTTTCCTTAAAAAAGGCATGACGAGTAGCCCAATCACCTTCCACTAACGCATGTCGAATAAATAATTCGCGACATAACAAAGGGTCAATATTACCAAAATTAACCTGACGAGCCGCAACAATAGCCAAACCGTATAAAGTAACCTTTTCAGAGGCCATTACTGCACCCTCAGATTTAGACCAATGCGGCTCACTGTAATTATGCTTAGTTAAATGTTCTGCTAACGGTTCAATCCATTCAGGATCGATCGATGCAGCGATACGGCCCCAAAGTTTTGATGTTTCAACCAATTCAGCCACCATTGCCCACTTAGGTGGTTTTTTAAATAAACCGGAGCCTGGAAAGATAGTAAAACGTGCATTTCTTGCACCTGTAAACTCAGGTTTATCCGCATCTTTTTGCCCAATATGGGACAATAAACCCGCCAGCAAAGAAACATGCACACTCCGAAAATCAGCTTCTATGCTGTTAATCGCAAAGCCTTGTTCTTTCACGACTTGTCTAAGTTGAGTATATAAATCTTGCCATTCTCGAATACGAAGGTAATTGATAAAGTCTTGGCGGCACATTTTTCTAAATTGAGCATTTGAAAGTTCTTTTTGTTGATCTTTCAAATAATCCCACAAGTTTAAAAACGCAAGAAAATCAGACTGTTTATCATGAAAACGACGATGTTTTTCATCGGATGCCTGTTGCTTATCAAGCGGCCTTTCTCGCGGATCTTGAATAGATAGCGCCGCAACAATCACCATAGTTTCACGCACTGCACCATGTTTTCTTGCTTCAATCACCATTCTAGCAAGTCGAGGATCCACTGGAAGCTGCGCTAACTGACGACCTATTTCTGTAAGTTGATAACCACGACTGACATCTTGGTGAGATTTAACAGCCCCTAATTCTTCTAATAGTTTTACACCATCTTGAATATTACGTTTATCTGGTGCCTCAACAAATGGAAATCCAGCAATGTCACCTAACCCAATGGAGGTCATTTGCAAGATAACAGAAGCTAAATTAGTTCTTAAAATTTCGGGATCTGTAAATTCAGTTCGTGATAAAAAATCTTCTTCGGAATATAAACGAATACAAATACCATCAGATACGCGGCCACAACGCCCTTTCCGTTGATTTGCAGATGCTTGTGATATTGCTTCTACAGGTAATCGTTGTACTTTAGTTCGATAACTATAACGACTTATTCTTGCATAACCGGTATCAATCACATATTTGATACCGGGTACTGTTAAAGATGTTTCAGCAACGTTTGTGGCCAAAATAATTCGACGGCCACCATGAGGATTGAAAATCCGATTTTGCTCGCTATTTGAAAGTCTCGCAAACAAAGGTAAAACCTCTGTATGACGAAGCTGTAATTTAGCAAGTGCATCAGCAGTATCACGAATTTCACGCTCACCACTCATAAAAATCAAAATGTCACCCGGTCCTTCAAGCGTAAGTTCATTGACGGCATCAACAATTCCATCAATTTGATCACGCTCGCTATCGTTATCATCCCCCATGATAGGACGATAACGAACCTCTACCGGATAAGTACGACCAGAGACCTCAACAATAGGCGCACTATTAAAGTGACGAGAGAAACGTTCAGGATCAATAGTTGCAGAGGTAATAATAATTTTTAAATCAGGTCTTTTAGGTAATAATTGACGCAAATATCCTAATATAAAATCAATATTCAAACTTCTTTCATGAGCTTCATCGATAATAATAGTATCGTATTGCAGGAGTAATTTATCATTTTGTAGCTCTGCCAACAAAATACCATCAGTCATCAATTTGACTTGAGTATTCTCACCAACATGATCACTAAAGCGAACCTTATAACCTACATTTGTTCCGATTTCACACTCTAGCTCTTGGGCTAAACGTGCAGCAACCGATCGAGCTGCCAAACGTCGTGGTTGTGTGTGACCAATAAACCCTTGAATTCCACATCCTAATTCAAGACAAATTTTAGGAATTTGCGTCGTTTTACCTGAACCTGTCTCGCCCGCAATAATAACAACTTGGTGCTGTTTAATTGCTTCAAGGATGGCTTGCTTTTTCTGACTTACAGGTAGATTTTCAGGATAAACAATTTTTGGCGGATTTAACCGTTTCATACTAATTTTTTGTTTTGCCGTTTCAATCTCCGTTTTTATTACTTCAAGAACGGCCTGACGTGATTTTTCATCGTGTATTTTTGTCACACCGCGGAGTCGTTTATTCAAAAACCACTGGTCACGCAATGAAGTTTGTCCAATATCAGCTTCTAATGCTGTCAGAATGGATTTCACTTTTAAATCCTTATTTTTTATATGTTTATATACTTTATGATGATGATTAATTACCCATAATGCGGCATCATTCATTTTTTGGTTATGATTTTAGTTATCGCATATACACACCATCAATTTTCTTAAAATTTATAATCTAATTTTCATTTATCAATCAATTGCGTCTCGCGCCAATCGTTAACCACGCAATATCAATCAGTTTTGAGAAAATAAATGAGCAAAATATTATCATTGAAGTCAGGTACCCTGTCAGATACTTCACATTATAAACTAATAAAATGACAGATTATTTTATTCAACAATGGCAGGGAAAAAATCCAACTGATAAATGAATTGTTCGGAGTGCAATCAACAATCTGCTCCCAACACTCGATAGCAAAATACTAGCAGCTTTTACCTCTAGTGGCACGCTCACGAAGCAACAACAAGCACAATTGGATCTGTCAAATCAATTAATTGAAGAAATTAAGCAAAATAACATCATTGTCATTGTGGCACCGATATACAATTTTACTATTTCTTTTCACTTAAAACACTATTTTGATTTTATCGCCGGGTCCGGCCATACATTTAAATATACTGAACAAGGTGCTATTGGCTTAAAAAGCAAACATGTTTATATTTTTACTAGCCGGATGGGATCTATAAAGATATATTTGTCAACCAAGCATACATTCAGGCTCAAAAATATATTAATTGCCTAGTACCTTAAAATAGAAGAATCGAATCAATATAGCCTAAAGTACCTTTGTTATTTTTTCTTCAACCATTGCCCATTAATACCTCGTACATATTCCCCCTGACTTGCGCGGTCGACTAGTTTCTGGCCCGCGATTTTAGCGACATCTTTAGTTTTAAGGTTATTTTTTGATGCTATTTCACTGTACTTGATTTCACGTTCACGGTTAATTTTATTGACTAATTGATCTGCATCTCTATTACTTTCGTTAACTACTGCTAAGTAACCTGACAATGTTTCACCAATAACACCTTGCTCTTTCGCTATATCGACCGTCAGTGAAAATGCAGAAAATGAGATAACTGAAATACATAGTGTAATGGCTTTAATAAAATTGATCATTTTACGTCAACCTCGCCAAATAACTCACTGTTTTCTTTAAGTAATTCTTCAACCTGTCTATCTGCTTTAATTTGAATTTCATGTTCAATTTTGACATTCATATTAATGTTGATCGGCTTTTCTGGTGTCGCGACCTCAACTCTAATACAAGATGACAAAAACATTGCCATTATAAATACTACGCTTATTTTGAGTATTTTCACTTTACCTATTCATCCTTTATAAGTTTTTTTCTAGCCATTCTTCTAAACTGCTGCCAAAACGTAAACTACGCCACAATTGAAATATGTTTTCTTCTTGCTGATAATTTAAATGCACTTCACGTTTTTTCTTTTCTTGAGAATTAAATCCCTCTAAGATTGTTTTCATTGTTAATAATCCTAGATTAGTCACATTTACATCAGTTCGGCTACGTTGTATCTCCAAATATTGTAACCAGCTAATTGCCGATCCCGCAGAGATATTATCTTTTTTAATTGACTCAACAAATTGAGTATCAAGACGTAAAGTCAATGACCCATTATTTTCCATCCAACCACCTTTAACAATCCATTCAGGATTATTAAGATAAAATGGTAATTCTCCATTAACTTTTCCTGATACTGCAAATTGTGAAACCTTTAGTATGGTAAATAACTGGCTTAGTTCAATTTGGTGTAATTTAATAATGGCAGCATCATGTTGTGGCCAACGAAGTAAATCGAGATTTACCTCACCACCTAACATTTTAAAACCAACATTGCTTAATTCTAGCGGTTTAATCTCTGATGGAGGATAAGTTCCCATCAAATCTGCGGTTATATCGCTTAACTCAAATAAATTAGTAAGTTGTTTAATTCGTAATTTAACTGACGATTTTTCACCTAATGTCCAAGTACTATTTTTTAGTCTCCACGGCAAAACAAAATCTAAACCATTTAGTTCACCATCTTTTAACCACATACTTGTATTTTCGACTCGCCAATGCCCACCAGCAATAAAACCATCATTTGGTGTCATAGAAAAAGCAGCTTGCGAAAATAACTTACCTCGACGCAATTCAATACCTAAATCTTCAGGTATAAGCGTTTGAAATGCAGTCACTGATTGCTCTGGCCAACGAGCCTCTCCTCTTAAGCGCTCACCATCCCAACGACCAAAGATAATAATAGGTCCGACTTCTTTCGTACTCAAATCACCTTTTAATTGAAAGTTTGCTGGAGACTTACCTTTAATATCAGCACTAACTGTTATTTTTGGTAAATAGCTATACTCACCAAATTGCATTTTATTGCTAGTAAGTTGTAATGAACCATTAAAATTAGCTTTATTCTCATCACGTTGCCATTGCAAAGGCTTTGTGAGTATCAATCTCGGTGAGCTCATCGCTAAAAGCCCGTATTTAATTTGGTCAAATCCTGTAGTCAAACTGTTAAGCGTTAATAAAGTACCCTGCCAACTACCTCTCCCTTTAATATCCCATTGTGCATCTAGAGAAGGCAATTTTGCATTTCCCCAATAATTCCAAAACCATTTACCATTATCAGGTGTGAATTTATTTGCATTGCCATCGAGATGAATAGCAAAGGCTCCCCAGTATTGTTCTTTAATTTTCAATATGGCTTGAAGCCGTCCAGAAATACCTTCTGCTCCCAAAGATGTTCCTGCTAAAGGTAAACGAGCCTCTTGTAATACAAGAGTTGGAGACACTCTTCCGTAAGCTCTTAATAATGAACTCGGCAAAAAAGTCACTGCCGGTGAGATTAATTGCCCGGTAAGTCGAGCTGGCAAATTAATATCTAAAACCATATCATCATATTTAACTTGCCCATTTAAACTGAAGGTGATATCGGTATTTAATAAATTAAATTGGCTAGGTGGGAGCGTTAAAACAAGATTAGCTTTACCTTTTTTGGCCTGCGTTAGCATATTTAATCGCCCCGAAATAACCATGTTGCTCAATGAATTATTCCAGTTGTCAATTTGTAATGTTATCCCACCCTGAATGGGTATTCCTGCATCCTGCCATTGCCATATCCCTTGGGTAATATTTAAACTCTCCGCTGACAGGGACCATGGTAGATGAAGTAATTCCTTAGCATTATCTACATCAACTAAGGTCAATATACCTTCGTTATGTTGCCATTGTAGTTTGGCCTGAAAAAATTTCTCAATCCCTGTTAACCTAAATTGCGTTTCAAGCACACCATTTTCGGGCATTTGATCTGTCATTAAAGGAAGTTGCAGATCGCCAGCCAACTCTATTTTTTGTTTTTGATCAGGTAACAATATCGCAAAATCATTAATGATTAATTGATGATTTTCAGTAATTGATGATGTAAGCGTTAAGTTTTCTCCACGGTATTGAACTTTCAATGGCAATTTTTCATTTTTATATAGCCAAAGGCTTCCTTGATAATTCGACCATGGTTGAATATTTACATTATCAATAACGAGTGAAAACAAGGGGATACTGTCTATTAATTCAATAATATTAATGGGAGTAACAGCTTCATTATTATCAATATTTGATTCATTAGGACAATTTAGAGAGACATTTAAATTGTTTATTTTTGCATGCAAAGGAAACAGTGATAATCGAACATTGTTAAGTTCAACCCAATGACAATTGCCCGAATTAAGTGTTACTTGCTCAATGAAAAGTTGCTTATTATTAAGTCTAGGCTCAGTCAATGACAAACTTACTGATGGTGGTAAAAAATATGCCGCTACAATAGGAGTCCAACGTGCAATATTTATCCATAGTAAAACCAAGAGCGTAATGCTACCTATAAATGCCCATAGCAGAATTTTAAGTGCCCTTTTCATTTACTGCTTCCTTGTTTTGTCTGTACACAACTATTGTTAGCCGATATCTCTTATTCTATTTTCACATTAAATCGCAATTTATGAAACCTGAGTAATAATCAAAAGTAAACAGAGGCTTGTTTTGTTAATTTGTTGATGCTTTACACCACTAATTGTCTTATCCTGATCTCATTCTTTGTAGGTGCTCTTTTTCACCTATTATTTATTTTTTTGGTTCCTGAAAATTTGTGGAGTCTCTTTGATGAAAATCGTTTCTTATAGTACCAAACAGTATGATCGTAAGCATATGGAGCAAGTCAATCAACAATCAGAGTTTAATTTTAGTATTGAATACTTTGATTTTCCATTAACCGTACAAACTGCAAAAAATGCTGTTGGTGCTGATGCCATTTGTATTTTTGTTAATGATGAAGCTAATCGTGCTGTTTTAGAAGAGCTGGCAGCACTTAATATTCGTATATTAGCTTTACGTTGTGCGGGATTTAATAATGTTGATTTAACTGCCGCTGAAGAATTGGGCATCCAAGTTGTTCGCGTTCCTGCATATTCTCCTGAGTCTGTCGCAGAACATGCAGTCGGAATGATGCTTTGCCTCAATCGTCGTATTCACAGGGCATATCAACGTACCCGCGATGCCAATTTCTCCCTAGAAGGTTTAACTGGCTTTAATATGCATAACCGTACCGCTGGTATTATTGGTACAGGTAAAATAGGACAAGCAACCTTAAGGATCTTAAAAGGTTTCGGCATGCGTTTACTCGCACATGACCCATACCCTAATCAAACAGTATTAGATCTTGGGGCTGAATACGTTGATTTGAATACTTTATATGCACAATCAGATATTATTTCTCTTCATTGCCCTTTAACACCTGAAAATCATCATTTATTAGATGAAATTGCATTTCACAAAATGAAAAAAGGTGTGATGATCATTAATACAAGTCGTGGCGCACTTATTGATTCAGTCGCAGCAATTAATGCACTTAAATCACAAATAATAGGTTCACTCGGGATGGATGTTTATGAAAATGAACGTGACCTATTTTTTGAAGATAAATCAAATGATGTTATACAAGATGATATATTCCGCCGTCTTTCGTCCTGCCACAATGTTTTATTCACAGGACACCAAGCATTCCTAACTGAAGAAGCATTAACAAGTATTAGTCTTACGACTCTAAATAATATTCGCCAGATTAGTCTTGGTGAAACTTGCCCAAATGTTGTTAAAGCTGAGTAATAATGAAACGTTTAATTCCGCTAACATTATTTGGCTTACTATTGACGGCTTGTCAGACACCAAAAGTAAATGCAGGCAACGATAACCAAACATTAGTACAAAAATTAGTTCATCATAATTTTGTGCTAACTAAGGTAAATGGCAAAACGATACGTTATAAACAAACTCTTCCATCAATATCATTTGGAGAGAATATGTTCACATCTGCGACAATGTGCAATGAATTTAATGGAATAGCCAGTATCACCGACTCAAAACTGCTAGTCACTAGTATAAGTAAAACAGAGCTCGAATGTGTAGATGAAGATTTATCAAAATTAGATATTCTCATTAATAAAATGTTAACCAAAGGCGCTACTGTAACATATTCACATAATCAGTTAGTTCTTACTCAAGGCCCATACAGCCTAGTCTACATATTACGTGATTACATCAATTAGTATCAATTTAGAATTAAACTCGCAGCCAAAAATTAGCTGCGAGTTTAATATTCTATTTTGCTTGTTCAAAAAGCAAATTAACACCTGTAGCTTTAGCTACCTGCACCATATAATTATTGACATTAGTACTAAATGATAATTCATCTACAATGCTTAAACTCCGTAATATTGGAAATATAATAAAATCATTAAGATCAAAATTATCGTTACGATTTTCTAACCATATATCAAGCAATTGCATTTGTGGTTCTAATTCAATCAACAAGGTGTGAGTTTCTTTATATAATACCGTTAAATCACCATAAGACTTAGTGACTCGGGTAAGGTATGCTTTTTTTGCTTCAGTTGTACTTACCTCAGGAAAATCAGTTTCAACAAAACGAGGTGTGACCAACTTAGATACTGTCTTTGATACGGCTTTGAACCAAGCATCAATCTCCGCAGAGACTTCTCCCCCTGCATATCTGGGTTCATTTAACTTATCGATATAATGGACAATATCCATACTTTCAGGTAAATAATTACCATCTTCTTTTTGTAAAATAGGTAACATTTTACGACCAATCATTCGAGTTGGCGTATCTATATCACTATCTAATAGAACAATTTCCTCAACTGCTATTTTTTTTAAACCGAAAATCATTCTCGCGCGTACACAAAATGGGCAATGGTCATAAATATATAGTTTCATCATAGGCCTCACCAGTTAATCAATAAATACCTCTTCAAAATTATAGTATACATCAAGTTCTTTATGTTAAATTTGCAATCAACACATAAAATTAATAATGGCCGAATGAATGTCAAAATTCGATTAGAATTGAAGAGTATGTTATATTTTAAAATATAAACATATTAAACCTGATAGCGCCATATTAATTTATATCAATTTAATATAAATGAAATTTGAAATATCGCGGGTCTACTATCACCAATAATGGCTTATTAATTAATGTGTTAGCATCACCAGGATTTAATCAACAAAAAACATTATTTTATTTAACACTTATATTTAAGATTACAAAATATTAAATACTCTTATTTAGAGTTAGAGTTACGTTCCAATTTGGAACAAATAATAGCGTCAGGTTATTTGTAGATAAAGATCTATATCAAATCATTTAGTTACGTAATTTTAACTATAATTGATTTTATTTTCATTAAGTAAATGATACCACATTAATTGCAGTGTTATTTCCAGTTAGAACATTAAAATTTCCACATAAAATATATAAATATTTATCATAATTATGGGTAATAAAACTTTTAAATTAGATTGTTTTTTAATATACTATAGCTAGCACAGTTTATTAAAAATCACAGACAATAATAATCCTTCTAAAAATTGAGGATGTCATATGGACATTCATAGTATTATCGGTATTAAAATAAAAAATCGGAGAAAAGAATTAGGTTTATCTGGTGCAGATTTAGCTAATAAATTAAAGTTGAGCCAACAACAAATATCCCGTTATGAAAATGGTATCAATAAAATCCCTATTAATCATCTAATAGATATTGCTGATGTTTTAAAGTGTCCAATTGAATGGTTCTTTCAAGACTATAAAAATGAACTTCTTTATAATAAAAATAAAGATTTTAACGAAGTAGATCAAGGGTTTGAGTATGTAGCTGAAAGCGTGATTATTACGTCTAAAAATTACTCTTAAACACATTACACAATCACTTCAATTTATCAAAAACAAAAAACATAGCATTAAAAATGCTACGTTATCTTTGATTTTATAAAATGCTGTGATTGTGAACCTCTCTAAAATCATCAAGCATAAATTAAATAAAAATAGAAACAATGAAACATTTATTGTTTCTATTTAAATTAGGTTTAAACACCCTTATATCAAATTAACTCATTATAAATTCAGAAATCATTTTCAGTAAGAATACGCATTAAAAAATAATTACGTATAATAGATTAGCTAATCATACGTAATATCAAAAACCATTTTAGACTTAACTTCCCCTGATGAAATTGTTGACCCGTATTGATAGTATCGAGCAATATATTTTAAATCTATATTTTGTGTTTGCTTATCAACTAACCTTCCTATTCTATATTCAGAATTAAACGATAATGGTTTTTTATTTCCGCGCTCTAAAACTTGTATACCTACGCCATTAGCAGCACTTGACGTTGCTTGATTTACCAACACACCCTGTGTGCTGCTAATACCAACTGGATTTTCACCATTAAACGTCATCTTTACATTTGCAAAACCGGATACACTCACCCCACCACTACACCTTAATGTAATATCAAAGTTTCGCTCTCCAGCTGTCGTTCCTCTACCTTTCAATTCTGAACGCTTAATAGGATCAAGAAATACATTTTTATCTGTACCACCTTCAACTTGACAAGATGGTGAAACAATTGTGATAGCTTCGGCATTTAATTTAGTGACCAACCATGGATTATTATTAGGTATATAACCGTAAGAAGTATAGTTTCCACTCGCTATCGTACCGGAACCCGTTATAGGCGCAGTTTTTATCAATGTCAGTATGAAAACAGAGCCCGCCAAATAATAATTTGTAGATGAAGGTGTATAAAAAACATCCGGATAGGTCATTCGAACAGCACCTTCTCGATGAAATTTCATTCCGATACCCGCAACGTTAGTTTGATAGACTTTATTACCAAGCGGAGCTAAATTCGGCATTATTACTTGCGCAGTAATCGCTGTTCTTGCATCACAATATCCATAAGTAACATTTGAGTTTTCACTCATAGTCCATCGCTGTTCTGCAATAGTATCTCCTACCTGAAGATTAGGATTAACCACAACCCTGCCCATGCGCATATCAAGCTCATAAGTTTTTGCATTGGAACGATTACAAGCAGCAGAAGCGTAGCTAGCAGTAAAGAGTAAACCAATGCCAACATACCAGCGCCATTGAGTTGTTATTGACATAGAATTTCCTTACTGTTTCCTGCAACTAAAGAGAATGAGCACTGGCCATTATCCCATTTAATGATGGCCTCTTTTGCATTTTCATTATTAATAAACACAGTGCCACCTTGCCCAACAATACCGATAGACTCGCCTTGTTTATCAGTCACATTTGCACCAAATGGCAACGCTTTATTTCCAAATCTAATCACATTAAATGGCGTATTTTTTTCAATCTTAGTCTCAAATTTAACTTTTACGACACTTCCTTCATAAGGAACCACTTGACTAGATGTATTTTCAAATACAATGTCTTCAGGACTATTTTTTGGGTCAAGCTCAATATTATTAATACGGTATGGTCGAACATAAGGTGCGATAGCATAACCATTACGATCAATTTGTGCCCCAGGTGCACCTACTATCGATGCCCCCTCAGCACCTTTTGCTTCAATTAATGCTAAGGTCGTTGAACTGTTAGGTGTCAGAGTTACACCTCCTGAATGCACAATAACGGACCCATTTGCACCAAGACCAAATTGGCGATACCCCTGTCCTTGACTATAATTTGCATTGGTACTAACTGATGAAGTTCGGTAGCCGGTATTAATCCCTACATTTTTTTCACCGCCATTAGCAACTGATGTATTTACGCCATATGTCCAGTTATTATCTCGATCAAACGCACCACTCGCTCCAATTTGACTTGATCCAAATTTTTCATTATTAAAAGTCGTATTCGATGTAATCGTTGTACTTTGACTTTCTCCAAAATAGAGTGGGTAACTTAAATTCAACGCTATACGGTCATCTTTCTTATTATTAGTATTTTCCGCATAAACTCTCATGAGTGAAATACCATAAGAGAGACGATTGAAATTATTGTTATAACTAAGTTGGTATTGCTTTTCGGTACCGGATTTATCCCAATAAGTCGAAACACGCCCCGTAAAATATACGCCACCAAAACCGTCAGGTAATGTTTGGTTCAAGGTATAGCTGAAACCATTTTTTTCGCGTCCTAACGTGTTCTCTATTCCCCGCTTATCATTGTCGATCGCATACAGTGCATTACTAACGCTATAATAATCTTCTGTAGAATAACGGTATGCCGCAAGCACTACGTTGGTATCAGTTTGAGTAAAAAGACGACTGAAGGTAAAACGATAACTTTGTCCAGTTTCAGTTCTATACTTAAATGCTGTACGTGACTGAGTTAAGTCAATAGCAACAGCACCAATACCTGTATTAATACCTGTACCCACTAAATAAGCTTGGTAATCATCAAATCCGGTAACGCCCCCATAAAGGGTAAAGGTATTATTTAAGCCATGCTGAATAGTACCTTGCAAAATGAGAGGTCGATTTCTTAAACCATCCGCATCCGCTTTACCACTCGACACTTGATATCGGGTATAGCCAGGACGCAATAACTGAGCTAACGATGAATAAGGAACGCTAAAAATAGTTTCACTTCCATCAGCTTCTTTAACTGTCACGTTTAAATCATTACCATAACCGGATGGATATACGTCAGTTAAATTAAATGGCCCTGGAGGCACTGATGTTTGATATATAATGGAGCCATTTTGTTTAACAGTCACCAAAGCATTACTTTGTGCAATTCCTCTGATTTCTGGTGCATAAGTTGTCATTCCATCAGGGTACATATTATCGTCAGTGGCTAGCTTCGCACCACGCAAACTAATGCTATCAAAAAGGTCACCATCAGTATAAAACTGTCCCACAGTCGCTTTAGACTTTAATGATGCCATTGGTTTTTGTAGATAAGTCTGGTTACTATTCCAATTTGTTCCATCATGACGTTGCCAACTAAGATTCCCCATATGCTTAAGTAACCAACCGTCGAAACTTAATCCTGCATTTAATCCAATATAAGCACTTGCATCATTAGTACCTTGAGAACCACTGGTATGATTATCATAATAGTTAGCCATGTAGCCAAGGTTTAGTGCTGGAATACCTGTTTCCCAAAATTGGTTAGAAACATAGCCACGAGAAATTCTTTGTTCATAAATTTGTGGAACTGAAATATCTAAACGTAATGTTGATGAATGAAAAACACTACTAACATCTTTCTCGTTATTCCATTGGCTTAAGGGTAAACAATCTTTGCTATCTTGGGCTATTTTAGGGTTTAATTTTTCTGCACTAATCCCAAAATCAGAGAGCATTGCAGGTGTATAACATATTCCTAGCTCGCCTGTTTCTGTCTGTTCAAAATTAAGATCATAACGCCCCTTCCAATTATTATTGGTGTAAACATCTACAGAATATTTACCAGGACTAATACCTGAGGTATTAAAACGTTTTAAATCAATATCTTCTTTGCTACCAATAATAAAGCCACTATTAAATTCGTAGGTTGTATCTTCTTCACCCCAAGCAGGAAAAGTAGAGGCTATACATACAGTGACAAAACAGGTCACCGAGAGTGTATTGCTATATTTATTTATTAACTCTCGTTGTTTCATTATATATTCCTATCTTACGGTGGTTTTCACCGCAATATCTGATCCATAATCATTAATATTATTAATAATGATGTTACTGCCAGGTTTTAGTGTTTGTTTTAACATCACTATGGATTGACTTTTAGGTTCTACTAAAATAGTTTTTTCATTCAGACTTGTTTTGCCGTCAGTAGAAATTTTTGTAATAGTAATAAAGTACGGCGAAGGATTGTCTATAATAATATTATTACCGTTTGCTTTAATTATTAATTGCTCAGGTGCCAATTCGCGACTACTTAAACCAATCGGACGATAGAAAAATTTAAAACGAGAACGTATTGCTAATTGCAATACATTTTGATTTTCCTGAGCTTTATTCTTTTCCATGGGCGGAATATCTAAAATATTTAACCACCACAGACTTTCTCTATCTTGAGGAATACTCGCTTTATCCATTAGCTTAATTCGCAGTGTTTGCCCGCCCTTAGCCTCTACACGCGAAATAGGTGGTGTAATTTGAAAAGGTGTTTTTATTGTATCCGGTGTTTCGGACGCATCCCCAGTATCAAGCCAAGCCTGGGCAACAGCAGGACGATCAGCTGTATTACTTAGTTGCACAGTAATTTCTTTTTCATTTCCAGGATAAATAAACCTAGTACCATTAACAATAATATTACTAGCAAATACGTTTATACTGAAAAATAAGCAAAATATAAATACTAACGCTTTCATTTTTACCTCAGGATAAAAGCGGCAGATTCTCCACCGCTTCTTAATATCATGCTTATTAATTAATATTAAAATTCAAATATTAATTAAAGATATTCTTTTTGTTATTGGTAAGTAATTTCATAAGTTGCATAACTTTGAACTTCACCTGTAGTAACAGTTTTAGGTGTAGAAGTTGCGTAACCTACGTAATATTGAAAACGAGCACCGTTTGTAACTTTAGTTGTATCGCCTGTCGCTTTTTCTTGCCCAGCTTCACCAGGAATAATTTTCTTACCTAAATTAGTTTCGTCATTCACAGAAAGTACTAATTGAATATTTTTAGCACCTGTCGTTTCTGTGTTAGCTAAATAACCTAATGATTTACCTGCGCCACTTTGCAGTAAATTACCACCAGTCCAAGTAACACCTAATTTATCACCGGTCACTGCAGTCGTTGCCGCAGAACAGTCCGTAACATCAATCACAAATGATTTAGGTTTTAAATAGGTATCTGGTGCCGCTGCATTGACCTCTGTTAGTGAAACTGGCGCTAAGTAAACGCTTGCATCACTGCCTTGGCCATCTACAGAAACAGAGCAAGAAACATCAGTTACTTTACCATGAAAATTAACTTGACCACCGCCAACATTAGTACTCGCCGCATTAGCTGTAGATAGACCGATGAATGCAGTTGCAACTGTAGTTAATAATACTTTATTCATTTTTATGTCCTATTATGAGGGTTTTCTTTTTTGTATTTAAAGACTTATTAAGCATTAGTTTTATTTAGTAGAAAATGAAAAAACAGGAAACTTGCCGCATAAAAATACAGCGGAAATATCCATATTTTATTTTTAAACTAATTGCTTTAATGCTGTTGTTTAAATGCAGCTGCATTAAGGCAAATAAATATATTTCTTAAATAGTCTTATTTCGAATTTATAATCATAGCTCTGTATGATTTCGAAAAGAGGATACATAAAAACTTAAATTTAATTAAATCGTTTTTATCATCACTTATGAATTATTTGATAGGCGCAAGCTATTAGACTTTGATTATTAATTGAAAATAGCGATAGATTTATTTGGCTCAATTACTCTCATTCGAGAATTAAAATAGAACTTTACAATTGTTTTAGCAGGTTAATTAAATTAATATGCAGAATAAATGAATTATGTAGATTTAAATAAAATGAAAACAATCAATAAATGGACCTAAAATGATGAAAAAAAATACATAGAGATAATTTTAGTATTAAATTCATAACTATATTTATCATTATACGAATACTTGAAAAACCAAAAACATTAATTTAACTAATGATTTGTCGATTTAAAAAAAATAACACAGAACGATAAAATAAAAAATTATATCTCGAATTATCGTTCTTGATATAAATTTAACTCAAAATGAGAGTAAAGTTACTTTTTAATACTAAGAGCATACTTTTTTCATTAAAAAAGAACGATAGTCTCATTTTGGCGAGATAATATTCTATTTTATTTAAAATAAAAAAATATACGTAGATTTAATCTAGAATAGCGTAAAGAAAAAAACATTAAATCCACAACTTAATTCTCTTGCCATATTAAAATACATTTAAATATACATCTCAACTAGATAGTCTTTTTCTGTACCTATGTTAGCAAAAGTTATCTTTTTTTAATTAAAATACAGAATATGTCTACATTTTGTTAAAAATACAATTCATTAAGCCTCAAAAACATGAATACATAACTTATTGAAAGTTATGAGCTTTATAAACTATAGGCCAATGTAAATAAAAAGTTCTATTCACCGAATATTATCATTAAGAATATTCCTAATTTACTCACATGAGGTGTAATCATGTGACTTACCCTCTAAAACAATCTAAAAAAGACCCTCTTTGTTAGATAAATTAATTTCAGAATTGGAATTTTACAACCAATCTAAAAATTCAATCACGACATTAACCATCAAATTTGTTCTAATTATCTAACATAAAATAGCTATCCCATTTTGAAAATCATAATTAGACAAATTTGAGACATTGAAAGATAAAAATATTTTATATCAATAATTTATCGTATATCAATTAAGTGTTCTGCAACATATTTTTATTAGTAGTAATAGTTTATAGATGGAAAATGGATTCGCTGCCGATTAAACTAAATCAATAGAGATAGTAATTTCGTAATCAGGTTAATAGAGGAGTGTTTTAAAATACCTTGAGCCAATACATTACAGATATAACATATTGTTATTTAACAATATAAATTAGACAACCAAAATAAAAAGGCTGGCTCCTGTGTTGAACAGAAACCAGCCCTTAAGTACTGTGTTTTCATTAAATTAAAAACAAAATGTATATTGAGAGATTACTTATATCCAGCATCGAGTTGTACAACCTCAGCTTTTCCATCTTTCATTTCACAAATAACTTTCTGCGCTTTATTCAGCATCCAAGTGGTAATTTCATATTTAACGTTTACAGTATCTTGCTCGACAGTTCTAGGATACTGTGCGAAATCACCACTTCTTTCTTCTAATCTTTGCTTACACGCATCTATATCTGGCATATCACCGCTACCAGAAACTTTGTACTCTTTGATTTCAGGATAATGTTTAGCGGCAATCATTTCATGCAATTGCTCAACAGTATAATTTTTCTCGGCAAGTACGCCAAAAGTACATAACAAGAAGGATCCGCCTAATAATATTTTTTTCATGATCTACAATATTTAGTTTGATGTCATAAAATAATAGGCTATTACAATCAGTTAAACAATAAAAACCCCTCAATGATAGATTGGAATTTAGTAATGACATAAACAAAAAAGTTATGTAATGCATAATCTACAATGAATTAGTACTTTCTTTGATTTGACAATGATTATCATTCAATGTTAGTTGTATTGATAGTTTATTGGTCTTAAGCGACTTATCCAAAAAATAAAAAACCTAATATCCGCAAATTAGCACGCCTTATAGGACTCTATATGAATAATTATTGTTTTTTTGTGAAGTCAGAAAAGATTATCGCTATAGAAAAATCAAATGAGCAAAATATTCAAAAACTCATTGCTGCTGGATATAAAAAGCAGTTTGAAGAAGTAAGAGCAACGTCAACGAAAAAGGCACTTAAACGTTTTGCAGATATTCGCGGCGAGGAAATTAAGAACATATATGCACTTACAGGTTCAGATGTTCTGTTAGGTATCGTTGGTATTATAGGTATGGTTTTTAAATAAAAACAATATGAAAGTAAACCTAATGTGAATGGTAAAAACAGAATTAATGAATATTCTCTTAGTAAAGTATATGAGCCACCACATATATTCACTTATTGGACTTTTAGCGCTGGAGTTTAATAGCGGCACAGGGCACAGACGAGGCATATGTCAACACAAGTGATTATCGCATTTATACAAGATAAAAATGACAATCAAATTACGCTATTATGCCCAAAGCTTTAACAACATACCCGTCCATGCTTAAATCATATTAGCCTAATGTAATTTAGCCAGTAAATCAGGATATTAACCCCTACCCGTCGGCTTATTCATAATATGATCTTCCCAATCAACCACATCAGTTTCTTTTACGGCAATGTGACGAACAGAAATACCTTCATTATGCATTGCTATCTTTGAGCCCGTTTTAAGTGGATGCCAAGCAGGAAGTTGCTTACCCTCTAATAAAAGACGATAAGCACAAGTATTTGGCAGCCATTCAAAAGTTTCTAGGTTATGACGATTTAACTTGATGCAATCTTCCTCATAATCGAAACGGTTTTCATAATGCTTACACTGACAGGTTTTTAGATTCAACAGATTACACGCAACATTAGTGAAATAAATTTCGTCGGTATCTTCATCTATGAGTTTATGCAGGCAACATTGCCCACAACCGTCACAAAGTGATTCCCATTCACCA
Organism: Providencia sp.; assembly: GCF_052096715.1. Classification (NCBI taxonomy): domain Bacteria; kingdom Pseudomonadati; phylum Pseudomonadota; class Gammaproteobacteria; order Enterobacterales; family Morganellaceae; genus Providencia; species Providencia sp. Next base: position 42,263 of record NZ_JBQDNB010000002.1, on the reverse strand, counting down.
TCAGTCATTTCATCTAATGTTTTAATCTGCCAGAACGCCTGAGACATAATACTTATTAATCCTTTACTTAAATAACTCTAGTGGTCAACGAGTTATCATTAATTGATAGCTTTAACATATCGCCAGAAATCAATGGACCGACACCTTCTGGTGTCCCTGTCAAAATGACATCCCCTGCACGTAACGTGAAGAAGCGGGACATATAGCTAATAAGGGGTAAAATCGGTGTGATCATATCACGCGTTGTACCAGACTGGCGAATCTCCCCATTGATTTCTAATGAAAGCTGTACATTTTGCAGGTCGCTTGAAGCGCTAACAGGAATAAAACCCGATATAGGGCAAGAGCCATCAAATGCTTTGCTTTTTTCCCACGGCTGTCCTGCTTGCTTAAATTTAGCTTGTAAGTCTCTAAGCGTTAAATCTAGCGCAACCGCATATCCGGCAATTGAACGAGAAACCCTATCCTCATCCGCATTTTTTAATGGCATACCAATTAATATTGCGAGTTCAACTTCGTGGTGCACGGCACCTAAATCTTTTGGAATAACAATCGATTGATTGATATCACATAATGCCGTTTCCGGCTTAATGAAAATAACAGGTTCTTCAGGATGTGCAGAACCCATTTCTTTAATGTGTTTTGCGTAGTTACTACCAACGCAAACAACCTTATTTGCTGGAAAATCAAGTAAAGCACCCTGCCAGTCGCGATGTTGATACATAATGGTAACTCCTCTTATCGTTATTGTATTTTATTAGCGATGCCATCAGCCATCATGCATACGCTCAATGCAAAATAGTATGAACGGTTCCAGTGCATAATAGTCCGGAAATTCTCAGTAACTAAAAACGTTCGCCCCTCTGGGTCATCAGGAATAACAATCCATGTTTTTACATCTGGAGACAACTGCGCGAACGCAGGTAATTTAACGCCCAGTTGCTCCCACTGACTCACTGTTTTTCCTTGCTCTGATTTAACACCTTCTAGGCTTCGATTAAAATCAGCAGGTAAACTAACTTGATAACCCCAAGGTAATGCAGATTGCCAGCCTTCTGTAGATAAATAATTAGCAATAGAAGCAAAAACATCCGCTTTATTATTCCATATATCCATTTTGCCATCACCATCACCATCTGCCGCATAAGACAAATAGGAGGTTGGCATAAATTGGCTTTGCCCCATTGCACCAGCCCATGATCCTTTAAGCTGTTGGTTCTCTGGAATATAACCCTTATCCATAATCTCGAGAGCAGCTAATAGTTGTTTACTAAAAAGTGCTTCGCGGCGACCTTCAAACGATAGCGTTGCCAATGCTGAAATAACATCTTCTTTCCCCTGAGAACGACCAAATCCGCTTTCTAGTCCCCATAGAGAAACAATAAACTGTGGTGGAACACCATAGTGCTGGCTAACTGTATCAAGTATTGATTGATTTTCGAAATACTTGTCAGCGCCTGCATTAATCCGTGAATTAGGTAACACATTTTTTAGGTAACTCGCTAAGGTAACTGTAGCCCTCTTCTCAGGCTGTCCTTTATCGGCTTTCACTACTCGCTCAATAAAGTGGATATTGGCAAATCCGCGATCGATGGTCGCAGCCTTAATCCCCTGAGCCTCAGCATGTTGTTTCAATAATTCAACATAGGCTGGAAATTGAGAAGGCTCACGCTGCTCAATAGGAAAAGCTTTATCTAAGGCGACAACCTCTTTTGTAATTGCCGCCTCTTGCTCAACACTAATCGTTTGGGTTGTCGTATTTGTTGGCTGTCGTGCTGTGCAACTTGCTAAAAGCACACCAGCGACTAATGTATATAATAATGTAGGTTTCATTTTCACCCTCCAGACAGTATTAACTTTTAAGGATTATCTTAATTTGCTTTAGCCGTTTGTTTCTCTATATTCAGAAAGCAAATCCTCGACTGGAGGTGGAAATTGCAAATAATAACCGACAGCGGATAGATCAGCTTTAACACGCGTAACGTCTGCATTGGCTAGCTTTTCTCGCTTATCAAGAGAAATCACCATAGCGAATTGAGGCCTGCCAAATTGTTTTAATAGTTCTTCGGGCACGCGGGAAAAATCATCTTTTTTTTCAACATAAAGATATGTTTGGGAACGGTTAGGGCTTCTATAAATTGCACAAATCATTATATTTAACTCTTTTTCTTGGTTCATTAGCTTGCTTGAAGAATACAGTAACTATAACATGCTATTGTTTTACAGAATATCTTCACCCGAGGATTGCTTCGGAAATTTTAATTTGCTGAGTCTAGATAGATGCCACAATCGCCAATAGAACTTAAAGGCAGTAGTTTTACTCTCTCAGTTCTTCACTTATATAGTGAAGAACCTAAACTCATCAAAAAAGCATTGCTAGATAAAGTCAGCCAAGCGCCTGACTTCCTAAAAAATGCCCCCGTTGTCATTAATATTGCAGAACTGACGCCAAATGCGGATTTATATAGCATTCATAAAGCAATTGCATCGGCAGGTTTAAGAATTGTAGGTGTGAGTGGCTGTACTGACCCTTTGTTGAGAAAAAAAGTTAATGATGCAGGCTTGCCAGTACTGAGTGAAGGGAAAAGTAAAAAAACAGCTGAAATTCAATTAGACGTTGTAAACCCAAAACCTGAAATATCAACAGTACCAGTGCAAACAGAAGCCGGGTACCGTAAAACTCGCATTATTAATACTCCAGTACGTTCAGGCCAACGCATTTATGCACCAAATAGTGATCTCATCGTCACCAGTAATATTAGTGCGGGTGCAGAATTATTAGCAGATGGTAATATTCATATATATGGCGTAATGAGAGGCCGAGCATTAGCCGGTGCTTCTGGTGATATTGAAAGTCAGATTTACTGTACGCATTTGCAAGCAGAATTAGTTTCTATTGCAGGTGAATACTGGCTGAGCGATCAAATTCCAACAGAATTTCTCTCCAAAGCAGCAAAACTTCGTTTAGTTGATAACAAACTTAATATTGAATACTTAAATTAGACCTTATTTACAAGGAATTATTCATGGCACGCATAATCGTTGTTACTTCTGGTAAAGGTGGTGTTGGTAAAACCACTTCAAGCGCGGCCATAGCTACTGGGCTGGCACAAAGTGGGAAGAAAACCGTCGTTATCGATTTTGATATCGGTCTACGTAATCTTGACCTCATCATGGGCTGCGAGCGCCGAGTAGTGTATGACTTCGTTAATGTCATCCAAGGCGATGCAACCTTAAACCAAGCATTGATCAAAGATAAACGGACAGAAAATTTATACATTCTTCCTGCTTCACAAACTCGCGATAAAGATGCACTAACTCGTGATGGTGTTGAAAAAATACTTGATGAGTTAGGCGATAAACTAGAGTTTGATTTCATCGTTTGTGATTCACCCGCAGGGATTGAAAGTGGTGCTTTAATGGCCCTTTATTTTGCTGATGAAGCAATTATTACTACCAATCCTGAAGTTTCTTCAGTCCGTGACTCTGACCGTATTTTAGGTATTCTTGCCTCTAAATCACGCCGTGCAGAAAGGGGCGAAGACCCAATTAAAGAGCATTTGTTATTAACCCGCTATAACCCTGGTCGGGTAACTCGCGGTGATATGCTCAGTATGGAAGATGTTCTGGAAATTTTGTGTATTCCACTTATTGGTGTCATTCCAGAAGACCAATCTGTACTACGTTCATCAAACCAAGGTGAACCCGTTATTTTAGATACAGAATCCGATGCAGGCCAAGCATATAGCGATTGTGTTGCACGTATTTTAGGTGAAGATCGCCCTATCCGATTCATTGAAGAAGAGAAAAAAGGCTTCTTAAAACGCCTGTTTGGGGGGTAAATAATGGCTTTATTAGATTTCTTTCTGTCGAGAAAAAAACCGACAGCGAATATCGCAAAAGAGCGATTACAAATCATTGTTGCAGAGCGTCGTCGTGGTAATAGCGAACCGGCTTATCTTGCGGATATGAAACGAGATATTCTGCAGGTTATCTGTAAATATGTTCAAGTTGACCCAGGAATGCTATCCGTTCAATTTGAACAAAAAGGCGATGATATTTCTGTTCTTGAGTTAAACGTCACCCTTCCTGAAGGCGATGACATTAAAACGACCGAATAAGAAAACCGCAAAGAAAGCCGCTGTTATTAATTTAATAGTATTAACCTAGCTAAGTGTATTAATGCTGGCGGCTTGCTTTTTATTTTATCTATTTTATCTCAACTAGCGCTATTCAATCGGCACAATTGGACGGTGATCCTTGCCTTAATCAACGATATGTATTATCCCAAAAGCCGATTTTATTTTTGTACAACTAAAGCGTGAATTCAATTTCTAGTGTAATTAATCTATTAAGATCTGCAGGTGGCACACCCACTGAACGACTTTTTCGCATAGCCTCTAAAGCAGCGTTGTCTAATTGACTGTTATTTGACGATTTAGCTACCAAAATACGAGTTAATTCACCTTGCGCGGTTAATTCAAAGTTAGCCTTTACTTTACCCTCAATATGCATATTTCTCGCTTTTCTTGGGTATATTTTATGTCTTTCAATTTCTTGCCTAAGCTTATCAAGATATAATTGATGCAAGCTATCTATATCATCGCCTAATGCAACTGAATTTTGTGAACCTTGCGTTCCAACTGCCTGCGATTGAGCACTATTCTCACCATCCTTAGAACTTTGTTTTTCATCGTCGCTTCGCTCACTTTTGGGCTTATCCTCTTTTTGTATCACTCTATCTTTTATCGGTTCATCCATGTTTTTTTTGCTGATATTTTTTTTAGTCACTTTGGATACTTTGTTTTCATTATGAGTTTCACTTTTTTGTTTATTAACTTTGATAGCTGCATTTTCCACTTGAGCAGTAACACTAATTAATCCCCCTCCATTACTTTCTGGGATAGCCACCGCACTAACTTGTTTTTCAATCACTGCATGAGTTAATGCAATTGAAATAACAGTTGCGTTAATCGGTGTGTAAATTTGTGACGATAAAGTGCTATAGGACATAAGACAATAATAAATAATGCCACCATGTAATAGTAAAGAGGCGGTAAAAGTATAATTAAAACGTCGATTAATCATTTTTAGATCTCAATTAAACCCTTCGCTGTTTAATATATTCGATAGCACAACGAAGGGCTTTATTTTAGAAACGGCTGGTTACGCTAAAACGTATAGATCTGCCCGGTGCGGGCATCATGCTACGAGTTAAAGGATCTAAATAATACTCATCTAAAAGATTAGTCGCTAATAACTCAATTAGCATATCTTTATTAACTTGATAGCTCGCATATGCATCCGCTATAAATATTGAATTCCAATTCATTGGAGTATTATTTAACGGTGCATATTGATAGGGATATTTACCCATCATTGCGGCTTCATCTTTATTTTCAGCTTTACTGTGGTAACGCATACGGCTACCTATTTCTAGGCTTTCCTCAAAAAAGCGCACACCAATATTGGCATGTACACTATATTTTGGCTGTAATTGTGTACGTAAATAACCGCCAGGGAAGCCTGCCTCAACACACTCAGGAGTATCATATTTATTATATGGGTCTAGCCTCATGAGTGATGCTTCATCACATACTTCGTTCTTTAAACGATAATCCACACCAACGTCACCAAATATCCGTCCGTTATCATAACGTGCTAATAATTCTAATCCTGCTGTTTTGTGTTTATCAACCTGAGTAAAAACTAAATCCATATCTCTTTCAAATGCATTAGTAATTACAGTATTATAATAGTTGAATCTAATATCTGCATGATTTTCAGCATCTAATAATTCTTGTAAATTACGCACATAACCAATTTCAATAGTATGGCTCCGTTCAGGTGCAAATTTCGGTGGCACATAATTGATATTTCCCGACCCCGAAAAACCTACTGTATTTTCAAAAATACTCGGCATTCTAACGGTTTCTAAATAACGTGCAAAGACTCTATCATTATCCGTTAAATAAACGGATGCACCAAATGAAGGGGCCCACGCGGAGTCTTCTTTTCTTTCTGGTTTTTTAAATTTTTCTTCATTTGTATATTTAATTTCATCCCATCTATTATTCAACGCATCAGCTAGGCGAAATTTTTTAGAAAATAAGCCAGTAATTGGATCAATGACTTCAGCATCGAGATCAACTTCACCATTATAGAAAGGGTTTTGATCCCGCATTAATCGATTGTTATTATCTAATTTCCATTGAATAAATTTATTCTCAACGATTCTAAATTCATGTGGTTTACTATTATGACGTCGATAACTGGCTTCCAGTATAGCGTTCTTAGGTAAGGATAATGCTTCTTGAACAAAGACGTGCCGTTCTTTATATTTTAATTGTTTATTTTTATAATGACTACTCGGTTTATATTCATTAAAACTTAGACCAACTTCGTCTACATATTGCATAACTTTTTGTGCTTCATCTGCTGTCAATGTACGGGATATTCTATAATTACGTGCATATCGACGTGAATAAGGCGCAAAATTAGCATCTTTAGCTTCTATTCGCCGTTCATGTAATTTATCCCTAGACCAATAATTTATATATTGCATACCCGCATTTAAACTTAACCATTCTGTGGGACGCCAATCAAGCTTAATTGCGCCATTATATTCATGACGCTCCCCTTCTCGAGGCATTGCTCTGAATAAGCCAGAAATAGGTGTAGAATCAGAATTAAATATATCGTCACGACTACCAATGGTTTCTTTAATAAAATTCCCCATAATGGTTACATCAAAATCAGAATTTAATTTAAATTTATTAGAGACTGAAATACCTTGGCGTTCATCCAACTGATTTAATTTAATTCCATCAACTAGCGTGCCATTGACTTTAGGATCTCTAGGTTTATCTTTATCATAATCAAATCCCCAATCCCTCTGCATAGGTTCTCTTGGCTGACCACCTGCCGTATTTGAATTTAGGTCTGTTTTAGTCAACCAATAACCTAGCTGTAAATCAATCAGAGGGTTAGATTCATGCTTAAATGCATAATTTGCATATAATGTTTCCAATGTTAAATTAGCCAACGGCCATTGCGGAATTTTTCCTACCAAATCATGATATCTAATTTGAGAAGGCATAATTTCACCATATTGGCTTTGGGTATGAATATAGCCAAGTGATAATTTCTGAGTATCCGTTAGCTTGATATTTAATTTGCTAAGTAAACTTTTCATTTCATTAGAAGTATTAGCAACTTCTTTATTCGGTGCATATATATTGGCCACAAACGGCATGTAGGGGTCCATCCCTTTGTTAGGCGTTGAATAATCATAAGTTACAATTTCACCTCTAAATTGATCTGCACCTCGCTTGCCTGCAAAATAGTTACCTTGGTTACGGTAGCTATAAGCCATCATAAAATCAAATACGTCTTGACGTGTCCCAATAGCAAAACGAGCGGCATTATCTTTTAAGTTAAATAAACTCGTATTTCCTCTCGAATTTGGCTCAACTAATACTTGTTCATCCTGAAAATAAATCCGCGTAGCATTGGGTTTATTATGAAAGCTTTCCATAAGTTCAGCATCATCGCGGTAATCCACCCCATGATTTAGATGATTAATTTTTGGCTTAGTTGAATTACTACTGGTTTCTAGTTTTATATCAATACCAAATTTATCTTCAGGTTCAACCACATCATCTATTGTGATGGTTTTAACGGCGACACCTCCCCCCGTTGAGGTCCGAATATTGCGGTCTAACATGGGGCTTTTTATTACTGTAATACTGCTTATCATATTTGGGTCAACATAGTTGCGGTTATTCGCTCCGTTATAACCACGCCAGACCGTAATTGCTTGCTCCGTACCATCAACAGTAACTGGCACCCTTCCTTGCCCTTGTATACCCCGTACATTAGGATCTAACGCTCCACTATTACGTGCATCTCCACTGTACACACCCACACCTTGCGTAAGCACATCTGCGGGATTCGTTCCTTTATAACGCTCAACGGCTTCTTTACTAATATAGATATTTGACTCGTCTTTATCGTATTGATCATCAGCACCTTTACGATCGCGCTGTTTAATGGTTTTTGTTTTATCTTGCACCGTTATCTTACCGATATTTTCCCGTTCGGCAGCACAACTAATAATAGGAACACAACAAACAGATAGCCCTGTAGCAATATTAATTGCCATCACGGTTTTAACTTTCATGATTAAATCCAAATAAAAACTAAAAAGTCTTAATAAAGTTGATTCCGATTTCACTTTGCTTAAAAGAGTAAATAACATCAGCAGTACTACTATTTAATTGATAATTAAAATAAATAGACGGATGAAATGTGAGTATTTTTTTATTCGGTAATGAAATAGCCGTATTCATATACCAGTTATTATCTTTTCTTTTCGTGTCTAAATGATAATCAAACTGTTTAAATTGGGTATTTTTATAACCTATTGCACTAAGTAGTTCTAACGGCCCTGTTATTTTTAATAGTCCTAGTTTCATACCATATTGCTGATAACTATCACTAGCTGATTGTTTATTTCTATTTATTCCATGACCACGAATAAACACCATCGTATTGGGGTTAATAATGTAAGCACCTGTTAATGAATAATTAATTTTCATCCCATTATTGAATTTATAGTCAGAATGGTATTGCTTATTTTTCAGCTCTATATCAGCTAAAAATATCACATTATCGTTTAAATAATATTCACTACTAACTTTAGCGCCTAAACTGTGATTTCGATATTGATTATCTACCCATTTAGTATCGACTACAGGTAGTAAGCGTATTTTTCTATTTGCTTTTTCAAATTGATATCCACCATAAATAAAAGTTTTTATCTCAGGCTTTGATATCGCTTTCATTGGCTCAACGCCTAATACACCCATGGTCATATATGCAGAGTGATTACCCAAAACCGGAAACCGTTTAGATAACTCTGCATAATAATTCCATTTGGTGCCAGCAATAACCTCAGCCCCCTGCATACAGTAAACCTGACAATAACTTTTACTTTGACCTTCTGCTTCGTTTAAATTTGAATTATAACTTGAACCAACTCTAATACGACCTTGCCATGAATTTATTTTTTTAATTGTTATTATTTGGCTATCTATAAGAGTTATATGTTCTTTTAATAACTTGTTTTTATATTTTTTCTTAATTTCTATATAAGATTTTAATGATCGTTCATAAAACTTATCTTTAGTGTAAGTATTCGCTAATTTCAATTCGATTAAAATTATATTAGGCTGTTGGTTTAACATTTTCTCATATAACTTAATCGCCTGATTATAATCTTGTTTTACTATGGCTTTTTCTGCCGATATATATGTTACTAAATTGTCATCATGTTTTTCATCTTGAATGTACTGGGCGAGAATACTATCAATTTCTTCAAACTTTTTCTTTCTAACTAAATCATAAAGAATAAATCCAAGTTCGTCGATATTTTTATTTGTATTTTTTTCATTAATGATTAGCTGTTCATTAATTCCGTTACCCTTAGCGTTTAAAATGCTAGTCATTTTTTCATCTAATAACATATCTCCTTTGATAAGCGAGGAAAAAGAAATTAACACAATAATAAAAATTACATTAATTAATGATTTATTTAAATTTTTCATTGGTAGCCACTATTTTTTAATAGTAATAAAAAAGTAGGTGAAATATCATTTCACCTACTCATTAATAGATATTATTTTATTAAGCTATAATTAGTCTTTGCTACCACCAAATGCTGTGTCTAATGAGTTGTTATCTTCAAATGTCGCAATACCGGCTAACTGCTCTGCATTATCACCAAAGAACTGACCCGAGTTCACCCCCTTAATCGAATCATTAGCCAATGCGTCACCGGAGAAGGTTCCTCCGTCATGAATGTCACCCTTAAATGCAATATTTAAAGATTCACCGAGTAATGAGCCTGTGTAATCCTTAGCTCCAAAGTCAGCGTCAAACTTGCCGATTAACTTTGCTTCACCATCAAATTGATTAATACCTTCAATCGTGTAAGTTGCTTGACCACTTGTTGGTACCTCAGTACTGCCATCTTTGCCTGAGAAATAAGCAGTATGCATAGTATCGCCTGCTACACCGGTTTGAGACCAGTCACCATAATACACTTCTGCATCTGCCACTTGGCTAAATTGGAACTTACCCATGCTGCCGCCATGCGGACCGCCACTACTCTCTAATACATAGACATTATCAGGCTTATGGGTAACCATACCTTTTAGTCCTGAAAATGAAATTGTCATTCCGTTTTTCATGCTACGAGAACCAATACCGGGATCACCGATAGAACCACCATGGGGCCCCATTGTTGACTGTGTTTCACCAACAATGATATTTGTTGCTTCATCAATATAACTTTGACTTTGTTGTGACACTGTTTCTGCTAATGAAAAAGATGAGGTTGCGACTAACGATAAAGTTAAAGTAATTAAAGATAATTTATTCATAATAAAATCCTTATATATTGAAATCAATTTTCCGTTTATTTCTTTATGAATTAATAAAGAATAGTGTTTTAGTTAATAACCGTTAGCTAATTTTCATTAACTATTCGGTTAACAACGAAACTCAGTATATGAGAATGGTTTTTATTTACAAATAAGAAATTTATAATTAGAATTTAAATCATTTCATTAACTATGAAAATTTAGTCTTTCTTTTTAGCACGTTAACTATTAACCTTATTTTATTAAATACTATTAATCACTAGTTTACTTAAACTTAACTAATATTATTTTATTATTTTATTATTTTTAGGACTGTTTATAATAAAGAATTGCCTTGCAATTAAATTAACCCATAAAATACCGTTGACACTATTTATGTCATTTATGTTTTACATGGAAATATTAATATATGAGTTATTTATATAAATAAAAAAATGAATAACAGCAAATAATGAAAGGATAATCAATAAGGCACAAAATTTATTTTTTTGTGCCTTATTATCACTACGCTTTTTTGAGTAATGCTGAAATAGGCTCAGCAAGCAACTTACCACGCCAACCATCTAACAGCTCTGGTGGGGTTGTCATTTCTTTTAATCCCCAATGAACTGAAAGTAATTGATTAATTTGTCGTCTAGATGCAAGTAATTCTGCGTTAAATTTTTCGTTCTCAGCAATATCTTTTACTACAGATTTTATCTCTTTGAATAGGCTTTTATATTGGCTTTGTTCAATAATGTTAGCAACAGGAGCCGGATACTCGCTTGCATCTAATTGTTTCGCTTTCTCAACCAAGCTTAGCAAACGCTTACCATGACAACGAATTTCCTGACCCGTTAAACCTAATGCATCCAACTCACCTAACGAACTTGGTAGGAAACGAGCTACTTTCCATAAGTGCTCTTCTTTGACCACAAAGTTAATCGCCATATCACGCGCTTTAGCTTGTTCTAATCGCCACTGTGCGAGTAATTGTAGGCAGGCCAACTGTTCGTTTCGCAGCTGCCAAGCGTTGGTAATATTTAAATACGCTTTTTCTGGTTCAACTGTTTTTTGACGACGAGCAACTACTCTTTGACATTCATCTAATGCATCGTCTAAATAACCCGCTTCGGTCACTTTTTTCATCAATATTTCAGCTAAAGGCAACAAATACAGCACATCAGCCGTTGCATAATCACACTGTTTTTCACTTAATGGGCGAGCCAACCAATCCGTGCGAGATTCGCTTTTATCAAGTTCAACGCCAATATGTTCCGCGACTAAAGACGCAAAACCACATGAAATAGGATAACCCAGAAACGCAGCGACAATTTGGGTATCAATCATAGGATCCGGTGCACAACCAAAATCATGAAAAAAGACTTCAAGATCTTCACTACCCGCATGAAGAAACTTGAGCTGTTTTTTATTGGTTAATAGCGCTTTGAAAGGACTGAAATCAGTTATTGATAAAGGATCAATCAATGAAACCTGTTTTCCATCATACATCTGTAGTAAACCCAACTGAGGGTAAAAGGTTCTTGTGCGAACAAATTCGGTATCCAAGGCTAGCCAAGGCGCATCACTGGCCTCTTGGCATACCTGTACTAATTCACTATCTGTGGTGACTAAACGATAATTCAAAACAAGTTTCTCTTTTTTGTATATTTATCAAAACAAAAATTTCATCACAGTAACGCCGGTAAAAACCGGCGTTACATATACTAATGTATGGTGTTAAATCACAGTCATACTGGCGATTTGTCTCTTTGCAATTTTTCTTCATCACGCAATTCTTTGCGTAAAATTTTACCCACATTGGATTTCGGTAACTCTTCACGAAATTCAAACACTTTAGGCACTTTATAAGCAGTTAATGAACGACGACTGAACGTTTTTAGTTCATCAGCAGTTAAATTTTTATTTTTGGTGACGATAAATACTTTTACCGCCTCTCCCGTACTTTCACTTGGTATACCTATCGCAGCACACTCAATAACATCAGGATGGGAAGAAAGTACTTCTTCTATTTCGTTAGGGTAAACATTAAATCCTGAAACAATAATCATATCTTTTTTACGATCAACAATGCGAATGTAACCTTCATCATCAATTTCAGCGATATCCCCAGTCGCCAACCAACCGTCAACAATGGCTTCAGCAGTAGAATCTGGACGATTCCAATAGCCTTTCATGACTTGCGGGCCTTTCACCCACATTTCTCCAGGTTGCCCAAGAGCCACTTCATGACCATCATCATCAAGAAATTTAACATCTGTTGATGGAACAGGTATGCCGATACTACCACTATATTCAGTCAGATTATATGGATTTCCGGTGACTAATGGCGCACATTCGGTCAACCCGTAACCTTCAAGTAAATGCTTACCAGTCAACTCTTTCCATTTTTGGGCAACGGCCTTTTGTACCGGCATTCCACCACCCACCGATAATCTGAGTTTCGAAAAGTTAAGTTGACGAAACTCTTCATTATGCAGCCATGCATTAAATAATGTATTCACACCAGTTATTGAAGTAAATGGAAATTTAGCTAACTGTTTAACCGTATCAGGCACGTCTCGAGGATTAGTAATCAACAGATTAACGCCCCCCACACTAATGAAAAGTAAACAGTTAACCATGAGTGCAAAAACGTGATAAAGCGGTAGTGCTGTAACAACATACTCAGCGCCAAATTTTAACACAGGGCCATAAGCGGCTCTTGCTTGTTCCAGATTAGCAAGCATATTCCGATGCGTTAGCATCGCCCCTTTTGCCACGCCTGTTGTGCCACCCGTATATTGTAGGAATGCTAAATCTCCCCCTGTAATATTCGGCTTAATATATTGCATTCGATAGCCAAAATGCATAGCGCGACGAAATGAGATAGCATCCGGTAAATTATATTTAGGGACTAATCGTTTTACATATTTGACGATAAAATCAACAATCGTCGCTTTAGGACGTGACAGTTGGTCACCCATTCGAGTTAAAATAACGTGCTTAACTTTGGTGTTAAAAACAATTTTTTCAAGCGTATGGGCGAAGTTAGACACAATGACGATGGCCGTTGCACCACTATCATTAAGCTGGTGCTCTAATTCTCTTGGGGTATATAGAGGATTAACATTCACCACAACCATTCCCGCACGCAATACGCCAAACAGCGCTATTGGATATTGTAATAAGTTTGGCATCATCAGTGCGACGCGGTCACCTTTTTTAAGACCTAATCCATTTTGTAAGTAAGCTGCAAATGCGCGGCTTCGCTCTTCTAGCTTACGGTATGTCATTACTGCGCCCATATTAATGAACGCAGGCTGGTCTGCATACTGAGAAACCGCATTTTCAAGTAATTCAGCCAATGAAGCGAAGCGATCAGGATTGATTTCTTCCGGCACATCAGCAGGATAATTTTTCAGCCAGATTTTTTCCAAAATATTGCTCCTGAATTTAGTGAACTTAAGATGCTCAACATATCTTTTAACAAATTATTAACTCAGCGTACCAGTTTGAAAAATACCCTGTGTCAAGGTTGAGAGGTCTATCACTAAATAAATACCATTCCATCGAAATAAAATAAGGCGGATCACACCGCCTTACTTTTGTTAGATATCATTTATTAAAAGTTAGTCTAAATATTTTCGGACAATTATACACGTATCAGCCCTAATTTTAAAAAGTGTAATCCCTGATTACTTAATCAAATTAGCGTTATAATTCACTTAACCAATATAAATTGATTGCATAGTAGTCAATCCTACTGTTTTTAACCCATTTTTATATCCATATAATAACTATGGTAATCGTTTTTTTAACTTTCGAGGCAACTAAATGCTAACTAGAGTTGATTTAACACGATAATGTGGCAAACAAAATCATTCTCACTCATATATTCAATACAAATAAATACCACTAAAGTAGTGTTGATATTAATCAATAAGAATAATCCACTCTCTCCCTATGATCTTCATTAGTTAAGGTCGTTAAATGAGAATCCTATGTCTACTAAAATAATAAAACAGAATTTGTACAATGAAAAAGGGCTACCACTAAGCCGACGTCATTTTGTGCAAGCCAGTGCGGCATTAGTTAGCTTGCCGTTTATTTCAAGCAATGTTAAATCTCAACCCGCTAATATCCCCATTGCCAACGTATTAAATGATGGCACTGAAATTGTATCCACTTGTAGTACATTTGACTGTGGTGGCAAATGTGATATTCGGGCACATGTCAAAGATGGTATTGTCACACGCATTACTACTCGGCCTGATGCTGCCTTGGATGAAACTATGCCAATCATGCGTGCCTGCGTGCGCGGTCGCGGCTATCGCAAATTTGTTTATGATGCAGAACGTCTAAAATACCCGATGAAACGAGTGGGTAAACGTGGTGAAGGTAAATTTGAGCGGATATCATGGGATGAAGCGACTACATTAATTGCCGATAACATTACTCGTTTAACCGAAAAACATGGTGCAGCGAGCCGTTTCTTAACGGTAAATACCGCGGTAACTGGTGGGATTTTCTCCGGTGATACCATGATGAAAAAATTATTCAATCTGACTGGTGGTTTTCTACCCTACTACCACTCCGTTAGCTTAGGCAACACTGTCAAAGTCACTCCCTTTACTTATGGCTTGGCCAAAACAGGAAGCTCTCTTGATACCTTAGAGAACACCCCATTAGTGATCCTCTGGGGCCATAATCCTAATGAGACTGTGTTTGGACATACCAACCATTATTTTCAAAAAATGAAAAATAAGGGAACTAAATTTATTGTTGTCGACCCGCGATATTCAGATACCGCACAATCATTAGCTGATCAGTGGATCCCATTATTACCGACAACCGATAATGCGCTACTCGATTCAATGATGTATGTGATCGTTAGTGAAAACCTGCATGACAAACCGTTTATTGACAAATATGTGGTTGGTTTTGATGAGCAGCATATGCCTGAAGGTGTTCCCGCAAATGAGTCATTAGTCGCTTATTTAATGGGACAAAAAGATGGTATAACGAAAACGCCTGAATGGGCTGAAAAAATCACTAAAGTACCCGCAAATACTATTCGCCAATTAGCGCGTGAATATGCGATGACAAAACCTGCGGCACTGATTCAAGGTTGGGGGCCACAACGTCATATATGTGGTTAACGTAGTGCCCGAGGAACCACACTGTTAGCGGCTATTACAGGTAATGTAGGTAAACGTGGTGCTTGGGCCGCAGGCTATGGTGGTATTGGTAATCGCCAATCGATGCACGGCCCTGATATTGGTGAAAATCCAGTTAAAGCCCAAATTTCAATTATGAACTGGATGCAGGCTGTTGAAGATGCAAGCCAAGTTCGCCCTGAAGATGGTTTATTGGGTGTTGATAAACTCGATAGCAATATCAAAATGATATTCTCACTGGCGGGTAATTATCTGGTTAACCAAAACCCAGATGTTAACGCAGCAGCAAAATTATTAGCAGATGAGTCAAAAGTTGAGTTTATTGTCTCTAGTGATTTATATCTTTCCCCTTCTGCAAAATATGCGGATTTGGTATTGCCAGAAACCAGCTTTATGGAAAGATGGAATATTGGTGATACTTGGGGTACTGGTAGCTACTTTATTTTGTCTGAAAAAGTGATTGAACCTGATTTTGAACGTCGCTCCGATTATGACTGGATAACTGACGTAGCAGAAAAATTAGGGGTCAAAGAAGCATTTACTGAAAATAGAACTGAAAAACAATGGATTGAATATCTTGTTGGAATGAATAAAGCTCGATTCCCAGATAAACCTGATTTTCCGACCTTTGATGAGCTACTAAAATCTCGTCGCTATTTATTCAAAGATATTGGTTTTGTCGCATTTGAAGACAATATTAAAGATCTTGAGAAAAATCCATTTCCAACTCCATCAGGCAAAATTGAAATTTTTTCAAAGCGTCTGTATGACATGAATAATCCCGATATTCCAGCATTATCTAACTATGTTCCAGCCATCGAAGGGCCGGAAGATAAGCTGACAGCTACCTATCCACTACAGATGTTGACGTGGAAAGGTAAAAACCGTGCTAATTCAACTCAATATTCCAACCCAATATTGCAAGAAGTTCAACGACAAGAACTATGGATAAACCCAATAGATGCGCAGCAGCGCAACATCAAAACAGGTGAAATGATCCGCATTTTTAACGACCGAGGTATTTCTCAAATTCCTGCATTAGTCACTGAACGTATTATTCCTGGCGTTGTGGGTATGCAAGCTGGTGCTTGGTGGAATCCTGATAAAGATGGAGTGGATCATGGTGGTTGCCCTAACGTGCTAACATCAACACGAATGACACCTCTTGCTCATGGTAATTCACATTTAACCGTTTTAGTTGAGGTAACCAAAGCATGAGTGATTTCAAACAGTATGCCTCAGTAAGTGACGAGCAATTAGGCTTCTTTATCGACTCATCCCGTTGTTCAGGCTGTAAAGCTTGCCAAGTTGCGTGTAAGGATAAAAATAACCTCGAAGTTGGTCGACGTTTTCGTCGTATTTATGAGGTTCAAGGTGGTGGTTTTGCACCTAATGGCCAAGGTGGCTATGAAAATAATGTTTTTTCATACACCTTGACCATTTCATGTAATCACTGTGACGACCCTATTTGTGTGAAAAATTGCCCAACCACTGCTATGCACAAACGAGAAGGCGACGGCATTGTAAGAGTCGATACCAGTAAATGTGTCGGTTGCGGATATTGTTCATGGTCGTGCCCTTATGGCGCTCCGCAATTAAATGAGCAAACTGGGCAAATGTCTAAATGTGATTTCTGTGTTGATTTAC
This sequence comes from Providencia sp., assembly GCF_052096715.1. Classification (NCBI taxonomy): domain Bacteria; kingdom Pseudomonadati; phylum Pseudomonadota; class Gammaproteobacteria; order Enterobacterales; family Morganellaceae; genus Providencia; species Providencia sp. The sequence continues at coordinate 25,012 of NZ_JBQDNB010000002.1, read as the reverse complement.
TCGCAGAAGGTAAAAATCCAATTTGTGTAGATACTTGCCCTCTCAATGCCATTAAATTCGGCACTATTAAAGAACTACGCGAAAAATATGGCCATTTAAGCCAAGTTCAAGGATTGCCCGATAGTGCAATCACTCGACCAAACTTAGTGATCAAACCCCATAAGGGTGCAATAGATAAAGGAGGTAATTAGTTATGAGTGAATGGCCGTTAGTCGCCTTTACCTTATTGGTACAAAGCTCTGTGGGTGTTGTTATTTTCACCGCACTTTATTTTTGTTGGATTGAAAAAGAAACTGGTAATCAAAAAGCAACTGCTGCTATGAAGCCAGTTTTACTCATCAGTGCAATACTCGGTTGTTTAGGTTTATTAGCATCAACAATGCATATGGGATATCCATGGAATGCATTTCATGCCTTGCGTCATATATCTTCATCTTGGCTAAGTCGTGAAATTGTATTTGCTGCACTTTATCTAGGCGCTTTGTGTCTTTATACCTTAATTGTTTTGATTAAAGGAAAAATGAACAAAAGCATCCTCGCTTTTATAGGTTTGTTGGGATTAATTGATGTTTTTTGTATGGCGTCACTGTATTTCAATACGTCGATGATGACTTGGATGCATGCTAATACCTATTTTATGTTCTTTGGTTCGGTATTTACGGCGGGTGCTGCAATTACACTTGGCTTAACTGCTTGTCGTACCAAGACATTAGTGAGTTTAGAATTAGCCAATAAAATGGTAATAAGCGCCCTTTCCTTAGTATTTATTGCTATTGTTATACGTATGGCAGTACAGCCATTTTATTTAGAATGGCTGTCTCATGCTGTTATTTCTAGTAATTCAATTACCTTCCCTGAATCGCCTACGACCGCTTATGCAAGTACTTTTCTATTAAGAGTTTCTGCATGGTCTTGGGGTATTATTGGTATTTTGCTTTTGGGTTTCAGTATTTGGAAAAAACAAGTATCACCGTTCAAAACGAGTATTCCAATAATTACTTTAGCCTGTGTAGTGATTTTCTTAGGTGAAATTCTAAATCGCTTCGCTTTTTTTATTGTTAATTAATATGGCTTTATAATGTATTTTGATTTTAATATAGATTAACAACCTCCTAATAAAAATACCCGTTATCGCTCATCGGGTATTTTTTCATTTAACACATGATGTTATCAAACTCATACTAAATCATCTGTCTAGTTAATAAGGGGCAAGGGAATCAATTATATAAAATACATATAAATAGACTTTTATATGAATTTCTATTACGCAGGGTTAGTCTAAACTAGACTTTTAATGATATTAGAATCTAAATTAACTATTATATTTTTTAGTATACTTGCCAACCATCTTTAGCATTAGCGGAATAAATGACAACTTAAACATACGACCAACACATTATAAATAATCAATTGATTTTATAATATGTTTATAACTTTATTTAAAAAATCATACTGAGTACTGGACACTTTTTTCAATAAAGCCCGCAAATTGAGGGCCTTATTATTTGTTCACCGCACTAAGGTATGGCTACTTAAGCAATCTCGCTTTTACGGTTTTGCCTTTAATTTTGCCTTGCTGTAGTTTTTTCCATGCACTTGCCGCCACAGATTGTTTTACTGCGACATAAGCATGCATTGGGTGTAAAACAATTTTACCAATATCGGTTCCATCTAGGCCTACATCACCTGTCAGTGCACCTAAAATGTCACCTGCACGCATTTTAGCTTTCTTACCACCATCAATGCACAGAGTCGCCATCGTCGCTTCCAGTGGTGTAATCTGTAAGCCTGTTGGCACTGGTAGCCAGTTAAGTTTCATATTTAGCATTTCTTCTAATACATTTGCACGTTGAGCTTCACCCGGAGCACAAAGGCTAATTGCTAAACCACTTTCACCAGCACGAGCAGTACGACCAATACGGTGAACATGAACTTCAGGATCCCATGACAGTTCGTAGTTAATCACCATTTCTAATGCTTTAATATCAAGCCCACGTGAAGCAACATCTGTAGCCACTAGCACACGGCTGCTACCATTAGCAAAACGTACTAATGTTTGGTCACGATCACGCTGTTCCATATCGCCATGTAGTGCAAGTACGCTTTGATGGCTATCATTCAAAGCATCGAAGACTTCTTGGCAATCTTTTTTGGTATTACAGAACACTACGCATGAGGCCGGTTGATCACGGCTCAATAATTTTTGTAGTAAATCTATTTTACCATTGCGTGATACTTCATAAAATTGCTGTTCAACCGCAGGTAACTCATCTACTGAGTTAATCTCAATAGTTAATGGGTCATGTTGAATGCGCTGGCTGATCGCTGTAATGGCCTCAGGCCATGTGGCAGAAAATAGTAAAGTTTGACGCTCAGCCGGTGCATTTGCAATCACCTCGTCAATAGCATCAAAGAAACCCATATCTAACATACGGTCAGCTTCATCTAATACTAATGTTTGCAAAGCATCTAGATTAACCGTTTGTCTTTTTAAGTGATCAAGTAATCTACCCGGCGTAGCCACAATAATGTGAGCTGCATGATTCAACGAATCGCGTTGAATACTAAATGGAACACCACCGCACAGGGTCAATATTTTGATATTAGGTATGTAGCGTGCTAAACGACGTAATTCATTGGCAACCTGATCGGCAAGTTCACGAGTTGGGCACAACACTAGCGATTGAGTATTAAATTGCTTAGCATCAATGCGCTGCAACAGACCCAAACCAAAAGCAGCAGTTTTCCCACTACCGGTTTTTGCTTGAGCACGAACATCTTTTCCTGCAAGAATAGCGGGCAAAGCCGCAGCTTGAACTGGGGTCATAGTGAGATAACCGAGTTCATTAAGGTTTGAAAGTTGTTCCGCAGGAAGTGCGTTAAGTTCAGCAAATGAGGTCACAATGAAAATTCCGAATAAAATAAAAAGACGAATGACTGGTAATGATACTATTACTTCCTTGTTATGTCGTGAGGAAGTTTCATTTCATGACTAAATTAACGATGATATCAGTCTGCTACTCATCATCATTAACATTCCATAAGACAAAAGTAAGAAACCCCATGCAATTACATGAGGTTTCTTTGATATCAGCCAATATGATTAAAATTAATATTCAATCATTCGGTTAAGTAGGTTTGCACCTGTGCGGGACCACCTGGATAGCCATAACCCCAACCCCATGGATGATTATAATAGTACGGGTCACCGTAATATCCATAACCCCAAGGACCTGACGGCGGTAACATGACACTTTGCGCAATATTCCAGCGTTGGAAACCTGTCGCATTCATCGTCACATATTTATATGGAACTTGGCCGACTTTACCTTGTTGTTCTCCAGTGATTTTACCCACTACAGTCACATAACGGTTATTAAAATCATTTGGTTCAAGGAAACCATTAAGGTAAGCATAGATACGCCCTACTGAAGCTGAATTTAGCTCAGGAGAGCCATCATACTTATTCAGTGTCATCACAGCGATTTCTAATCGCGTTCTGGCTGGCTCATTATAAACTGAGAGCACTTTACCGCCAAAGCGCGCTTCCTGACCAATGTACATCTCTGGTGCGTTTTGGACTGAAGTTAAATTATCTGTCGGATTCGGTACCGTTCCTTGGATAGACGCAGGTATCGATACACAACCCGTTAATGCTAATGCGCCTGCAATTAAAATGCCTTTAAGCGCAGAGCGGTAGTTTAATTGTTTTTTCATTCACCACCTCCGATTAGCTGTATTATAAATTGCTATCTATAATAATAACACGAAATTAAAATTCCATAACATTATATGTTAAATTAATACGCTACTAGTTTAATCACAGCTGAGGAATAAAGTAAATTTATTCCTATTCTCTACTTTAAATGCTTTTATTCTTAATTGGAGTAGATTAACAAATGATTCATCACGTTATCATTCATTTTCGCTAAAGATTATCTCAACTCAATTAATGCCTATTTATCGGCGTATTGATTTACTTTACAATGACTCCGCATCTTAATTAATAAGATGTATTAATTAACAACTAAATAAAAAGTGATTTGAATAATTAAAAGAAGAGCAAATTAGTCATATAACTTTATGTATTTAATTATAAGCTCAACCCAAAAGTTGTAGTTCCATCAACTACAACTCAAATTAGGCAAACGAGATAAACATTACTCTCGTCCAGGCAATTTCTTCCACGTAATTTCGTTACGTAAGTAAGTTGGTTCGACATCCTCAACCGCGATAACAGCACCTGCTAACCATAGTTGCGCAGCGATTGGTAACATATCTTGTGCATCAGGTAAGGAGACATTGCTATCAGTAATTTGTGAGTTATCAACGAGTAACTGTGGATAAGCTTCCCAACCTGTACCTGCATGACCCCATTGCCCTGTTAACTGAGCAAACTTAACTTTAAAGTCATCAGGGATAAGAACTGCTTCAGTTTCTTCACCCTGCCAAAAACCGTCTGCTGTACGCTGATATTGTGCGCAATAAATTTCTGACATACGTGCATCAATGGCGGTTAACACATTAGAATGTCCACTTACACGAAAAGCGCCTTGTGCTAGGGTCATTAAAGATGAAACCCCAATCATCGGTAAGTCAGCCCCCAATGCGAGCCCTTGTGCAATACCAACACCAATTCTTACGCCAGTAAAGCTCCCAGGACCGCGACCAAAAGCTAACGCATCCAATTGATTTAACTTCATTTCAGCTTGTGCTAATACCTCTGCCACCATTGGCAGTATTTTTTGGGTATGTTCACGAGGAGAAATAGCAAAACGTGAAATAATTTCACCATCACACAAAAGTGCGACTGAACATGCTTCTGTTGCTGTATCGACAGCGAGAATACGACTCGACATGCCTGAACTCCGGCAAATTAATAAATTTTTGTTGCCACATCAGTAGCAACCTGAAAGAGAGCAATTATAGTAGCATAAACTAACAATTCAATAGCAGAAAAACGATAACCCGTTGATTTAACCTTTGTTATTAACCTGCTTTCTTTTTTTTTCTAGGAATTCAATTGCTTTAGTTAAACTTCTAGTTCGAGGTGACGGTGGTAGGCTCGTCAAAAAAACCTCACCATACGGCCGAGTAACCAATCGATTATCACAAATAACAATGACACCATAGTCACTAGTATCTCGAATTAGACGACCTACCCCCTGCTTTAAGGTGATGACGGCATCAGGTAATTGTACATCAGCAAAAGGATCGCCGCCGCGTAATTCACAATCTTCAATTCTAGCGCGTAATAATGGATCATCCGGTGCAGTAAATGGAAGTTTATCAATAATGACACAGCTTAATCTGTCACCTCTCACGTCAACCCCTTCCCAAAAACTGCTGGTTGCCACTAGAACGGCATTACCCGCTGCAATAAATTGGGATAACAATTTATTTTTACTGCTTTCCCCCTGCATTAATACAGGCAAGGTTAAGGTCGATTTAAACTCTTCCGCTAATTCCCGCATCATTAAATGGGAGGTACAAAGAAAAAAGCAACGCCCACCATTTTTTTCAATCAATGGTCTGAGCATAGTCGCAAGCTTTTGTGCGCTGCCTCTTTGATTCGGTTCCGGTGCAAAACGCGGAACACAAAGCAAGGTTTGGCTCGCAAAATCAAAGGGGCTTGCCAGTAACAATGTTTTGGCTGATTTTAATCCAAGCCTATCCGTAAAATGACTCAGTTTATCATTCACTGACAGCGTTGCTGACGTAAATACCCAACTTGCTGGTGTATTCGCTATCATTTCACTGAATTTATCCGCAACAGTTAAAGGCGTTAACGCTAACAAAAAATGGCGCCCATAACTTTCAAACCAGTAGCTATAGCCTGGAATAGTGACATCTTTAAGTCGATTGAGCCTATTACGATAAATTGTGACTCGTTCAAATATCGAATCTAATGATTGTGAACGTCCGAGTGAAGTTTTAATAACTTCATAACAGAGCTCTAAAGCATCGTCGAGTAAGGTTAATGCACGCTGAACTACCGATTGTTTGAGTAAATCACGCAAGTTTCCGCGAAAACTGTTTTCCCCAAGGTTAATCCTAAAATCAAGGGTACTTTGTGTCAGCCTATCCGCACTTTTTTGCAATTGGACCTGATCTTTTAATTCAGTACGATAAGTTATAACCATATCACGAGCGAGATCGAGCAATTGTCGGCTACTGAGTTGCTGTCCAAAATATTGGCTCGCAATATCGGGTATTTGGTGGGCCTCATCAAAGATCATCACATCTGCTTGTGGAATTAACTCACCAAATCCAGTGTCTTTAACGACTCTATCTGCCATAAATAAGTGATGATTGACCACCACAATATCAGCTTCAAGCGCCTTTCGGCGGGCTTTTAACACAAAACACTCTTGATACCTAGGGCAATCACTACCTAAGCAATTATCGTTAGTGCTAGTAACCAATGGCCAGACAGGGCTATCTTCCGCAATATCATGGCAAGTGCTGGTATCTCCGAGTTCTGATTCTATCGACCAACTACGCAATCTCACAACAGCCGAAAGAATTTCAGGTTCAAGGCTTCCGCCACCCAACGATTGCTGATCAAGTCTTTCGAGACAAAGATAATTAGAACGCCCTTTCAATAAAGCAGTACGCCCTGAGTAATTCATCGCATCGATAATTGTTGGTAGGTCACGGTGATAAAGTTGGTCTTGCAGTGCCTTTGACCCTGTGGAAACAATCACTTTTTTACCCGAACGTAACGCAGGTACAAGATAAGCATAAGTTTTACCCGTACCTGTTCCCGCTTCAGCTACCAGCACATTTTGCGCATCAATTGATTCAGTCACCGCATTGGACATGGTGACCTGTGCGGCTCGAGGTTGAAATCCGGGGATTGTTCTAGCTAGAAAGCCATTTGCAGAAAAGTCATCGTGCACTAAAAAATCCGTCAATTATACAATAAAAAGTCACTCACTTTACCATGAGTTGGCTTTGGCTGCTGAGCTAATTATATTTTCATGAATAGAAGCAATGTTCATCACATTAGCAAACTGATATCCTTGATTAGCTTTAATTATAAGGAAAAACCATGACGATTAAACGTATTGACCCCGACAACCGTTGGTCTGAAGCCGTTATTCACAACGATGTTATCTATTACACTAGCGTCCCTGAAAATTTAGATGCTGACATTATTGCGCAAACAACCAATACATTGGCAGCGATTGATATCATGTTAGAACGAGTTGGTTCTGATAAGAGTAAGATCTTAGATGCAACCATTTTTCTTGCTAACAAAGCTGATTTTTCTGGAATGAATCAAGCTTGGGATGCATGGGTTGTTGCTGGTAGCGCTCCTGTGCGCTGTACTGTTGAAGCCACATTGATGAAACCTGAATACAAAGTTGAAATCAAAATCATTGCGGCAGTTAACTAATTGATTTAAAAATTATCAATAAAAAAGCTTCTTTAAAAAGAAGCTTTTTTTGTGCTTATAATGTCACTTGGTTTTAGTGCTAGGTATATCAAGTTATTGTAATTAATTGATATATTGTGAACTAAGACATTTTTATCAATACCATACCCACTAACATCAGTACGATACCCCCCCAACCTTTATAGTTGAGGCGCTGGTTAAACAAAATCCAACCAGCAGCAACCGTTGCAATAATACCGAAAGCACCCCAAAGTGCATAAGCAATTGATAATTCAATTCCTTTTACTGCTTGTGCCAATGAACTAAATGCACCAAGTACTGCAACTAAAGAGAGAATACCTAACCAATAGCGTTTAAAACCATTAGACATTTTTAAAAAAATGTTCGCAATAATCTCTAACACTACAGCTAAAATCAAAAACGCTGCATGCCACCACTCAAATTGACTGGCCATGATTACGCCTCCGACTTGGCTTCACTACGTGGTAAAGCCCCTGATTTTGCAACATTTACTGCGTGTTCTGCCACTTGTTTTACTTTTTGCGCAGAACCGCGCACGGTTGCTTTTTTCGTTCCTGATTTAATCAATCCAATACCGGTGATCAGTAATACTAATCCACCAATTTTCATTGGCGATAAAGACTCACCAAACCACATCACACTGAATGTGGTGATCAATAAAATACCAAATCCTTCCCACAATGCGTAAGCCACACCGAGCGCTACTTTTTTTACTGCAATAGCTAACAAAACATAAGATGTCGCAATCATCACATACATGACTGCCATTCCAGTAAAATCGCCGCTAACGCTGGCATGTTTCATTGATAATGTGCCGATAACTTCCGTAACGATAGCTAATGCTAAAAATATCCAATAAATCATTATATAGTCCCTCTAAGCACAACCATACGCTAGTCTGTTTTTTATACAGATAAAACTCACAATTAAGTTAATTCTCTAGCCGCAAAGTTGTTAATAAATTCAATCGATAACAACGAGTTGCTGATTTTATTCAGCAGAATGAATATAAGAGAGAGACGCTATAATGCACCACACCAGTAATGCTCACTGGAAAGGATAGCTGAAAGGAAAAGCTTATGTGACGTTCTTTTTTGTGACTTATTGATCTTGCCGCTAGTTGAGCTAAGCATGATATCTTATTCATTTCATCAGATGGACATCCATCCAATTTACTCCGAACCCTCATGTTGATTAATGATTACCTGCTATTTTTAGCATGCCATTTTCATTAAGTCAATGAATACAAACATTTTTTATATCACAAAAAAGAATGCATAATATAGTGCATAATTATTCATTAACATACAAACAAACCATTGAATCATGAGATGAAATACGAATAACCAACCATAATAATGACATTTTCTGTTCGACGTTTTGAGTAAAAAAAATCGTTTTTTCCCTTTTTTATGCTGTAAAAGCCATATGGATCTCGATTCTCATGTTTGCCATTGACAACTTAAACGAACCAGATTCTTATAGAGTTATATGAATGAGATACACCGAAGAGAAACAAATGGATACTTTCAATCTTACCTCTAATAGTTTTCAAAATGCCGCAGATGCTACCCCACTTCCTTATGATGTTGTGTCTATCCAATCCCAAGTAGTTTACGGCAGTGTTGGCAATAGCATTGCAGTTCCGGCATTGAGCAAACAAGGCTTACGAGTCGCAGCTGTCCCCACTGTCGTTTTAAGTAATACACCTCACTATACATCTTGCTATGGCGGTGAGTTACCAGGTGAATGGTTTCGTGGTTATTTAAAAGGTTTTCTTGAACGAGGTAGTCTGGATAGCGTTAAAGCCATTTTAACCGGCTATTTAGGTTCAAAAGAAAAAGCACAAGATTTAGCTAATTGGCTTTCTTGCGTTCGTGACTTACGTCCAACAATACCCGTTATTGTTGATCCTGTGATGGGGGATGAAGACAGTGGTTTTTACATTCCCCCAGAGATTGCAGATGTTTATCGCGACGCCGTGATCCCCCTAGCGACCGGGATCATACCTAACCGATTTGAATTGATGACTTTAAGTGGTCAAGAAATAAATAATTTAGACGATGCAGTGAATGCGGCTCGTTCATTATTAAAAGGCCATACTCAATGGGTTATTATTACGAGTGCATTTCAGCCTGATGATGACAGTATTGAAGTGGTTTGCGTGACCCAAAAAGATGTCGCAGTCATCCAGCACAAACGTTACCCTGTCACACCAAAAGGAACCGGTGATTTATTTGGTGCAGAATTAACAGCACAAATACTCGCTGGTTTATCTGTTCCTGATGCTGCAAAAATGGCATGCTTGCGTATTGAACAAGCGATTATTCATATGGTCGCAACAGGTCGCAGTGAACTAGTTTTATAAATAAAAATTAAAAATTCAGCAGCCCCGTAGGGGCTGTTAGCATAAATAAGTGGTTAACCTCGTAACCTTTCCCATAACGATTGTTCTTGGTAATCCTGTCGGAAGAGTCCTTTTTCTTGTAATTTCGGAATCACTTGCTCCAGAAATAAATTTAATGATTGCTCTGAACCACAAGGTAATGCAATAAAACCATCGCAAGCTTGGCAAGCGCTCCAATTTTCAATTTCATTAACCATGTCATCTACAGTACCAATAATACGCCAATGGGCGGAACCATTTACTTCTGGAGAGGCCAATAACGCCTTAACCGTGGGTTGATTACGACAAATAAACCGCCGCAATAACTGCGCATGTGTTTGGCTATATGATGAATTAAAATCCGTCTGGATCATCGCTTCGGTTACAATGGTATCGAGGGATAACGACGATAAATTAATACCAATTAATGACTCTATATAGCGAAATTGTCTGTTGAAGTCAGGTGTCGTATGCTGCTGTTCAAAACACTGATATGCTTCTTCACGTGTCGCCGCTATATAAAAACTTAAACCAGGTAATACTCTTATACTATTTACATCTCGCCCCATTTGTTGCGCTCGCTCTCTAATATCACGGCGAAATTCAATGGCAGAATCAATATCGGGGGTTGCGGCAAAAATACCGTCTGCAGTAGAAGCGGCAAAGTCTCGCCCCGCCTCTGATGCTCCAGCTTGAAAATAAGGAATTTTAGCGGGATAAGCTGGAATATTTAACGGGCCTTGAACCTCAAAAAAGCGCCCTTGATGCTCAATAGGTTTTATTGGTTGTTGAACCCTATCCGCTCTACCCTTATTTTCTAAGCTGCTATGCGGATAACTTTGCCAAAGTGCTTCCAATACTTGCGTAAACTCCTTTGCGATTTCATATCGCTCCTGTGAATCAGGTAAAACTTTTTGACCAAAGTTTTCTTGGCCTTTCAAGGCAGTAACGATATTCCAGCCTATCCGTCCCTGAGTTATCCAGTTTAATGACTGTAATTGTCTAGCTGCTATAAATGGTGGATAAAATAAAGTGGATAGTGTCGAAATAAAACCAATATAATCAGTTTCTTGTACAATAGCGGCTATTAATATCGAAGGGTCTAAACCACCAAAAGCCGGTGATTGATTCAATATATCAATATTTAAAAAAAGTGCATCAGGTCGAAATAGAAAATCTAGTTTTGCAACCTCCGCACGTTTGGCTAGATTCATATAATAAGGTAATGAAAGAATTAGCGCCTTATTTACATCTTGATTTTTCTCGTTCTTAGTCGATAACCAAGTCGGTGATAGCGCCAGACCAATACAAAGTGATTTTTGTGTATTCACACGCACATTTCCTATTTTATCCAATCAGTTTGTTGCTAATGATATTAGTTATGATTATCATTAACAATACTATTCATTGTGTTAATAATTACCCGCTTAATTTGGAAATCTGTCATGCTAAAAACGCTTGCCTGCACTATTTTATTGTTTTTATTTACTCATTTTTCGAGTTACGCGATCTCAAATACCCAAGTTGGTGCTAATAGCCAATCATGGCCTCGCACCTTTACCAGTGTAGACGGTTCCTCTGTCGAAATTAAAACTCAGCCTAAGCGTATCCTATCTGCTTCAGTTTCCATTACAGGAACCTTACTGGCAATTAATGCGCCTGTAGTCGCAAGTTCAACAGCAGCAAATGGTCAGTATTTTGCCCAATGGGATCAACTTGCGAAAGAAAAAGGTATTGAAAAACTTTGGCCCGCTGGCAGCGTTGATTTAGAGATGGCTTACTTAGTCGCACCTGATTTAATCATTGTTTCAATCAATGGTGGTGATACGGTTTATCCACAAGTGGCACAATTTCAACAAATTGCGCCTACAATTGTATTGGATTATGGCAAACAAGGCTGGGAAAGCTTAGCCGTACAATTAGGTCAAGCAACAGGTATGGAGCAACAAGCGGCTGATGTTTTACAACGCTTTAAAACTTTAGTAACTGAAAGTAAAAATAAGCTTAAAATACCTAAAGGTAAGGTTAATATCGTTTCCTACTTTGGCCCCGGTACAGTCAACCCCATTTCATTAACAACCAGCCCTCATGCAATTTTGTTACAACAACTCGGCTTCACCATTGAAAGTGCAAATATCAATTGGCAGCCCAAAGATAAGCCTGTTTCTGACTTTGTTTGGGCACAATACGAACACTTAACTCAATTAACCGCACCAACAACCTTTTTAATGAGAGGAACCGAAAAAGAAGCCGAAACATTTATGGCAGACCCTATCCTTGCAAATGTCATTTCAGTAAAAAATAAACAAGTTTATGGCCTAGGCGTGAATTCATTTCGTGTTGATTATTACAGTGCCCAAGAGATGATTAATGACATTGTCTCGCGTTTTGGTCAGTGAGACTTAAGCCAATGTCTTCCATTAATCGCCAAACAAATTGGGGAGTACGAGGATGTTTTTTACTCTTACTCCTATTTGCCATAATAAGTTTATGCGTAGGTAGTCGTTCTGTGGATATATCAACTACATGGCACGCATTTACGCTTTTTGATCCTCAAGATAGTGAACATCTTCTTGTCCGTTATTTACGATTGCCTCGCACGTTACTCGCTATTGTTATCGGTATTGCTTTAGGTGCTGCGGGGACGTTAATGCAAGCCCTCACCCGTAACCCTCTTGCCGACCCTGGATTATTCGGTATTAATGCAGGTGCAATGGTTGCTATTGTTTCCGTTATTGCACTCACTGGCATCACTGATGTTACCGTATATATGTGGTTTGGTCTGCTCGGCGCATTTTTAGCTGGAATTGCCATCTACCTTCTTGGTGGTATCCGCCAAGGGTTAAATCCTGTAAAAATGGTCTTATCAGGGGTTGCCCTGTCAATAATCTTACTCGCAATTACCCATATGGTGACCGTCAATAGCGATGAACGCGTATTTGACCAATTTAGGCACTGGGTTGTCGGCTCTTTGCAAGGTAGAAGTTTTGAGGTACTTTTCCCGATTTCGATTTTAGTGGGAATAGGCAGTATCCTCGCCTATTCATTAACAAGATCATTAGATATTGTCGCTTTAGGTGATGATTTTAGCCAGACGTTAGGCACAAATCAAAACCGAGTCTGGTTACTTTCAACTACGGCCATTGTATTACTCGCAGGTAGTGCAACCGCAGCGGTTGGCCCTATTAGTTTTTTAGGATTAACGGCTCCCCATTTTGCTCGACGTCTAGTCGGAAGTGAATATCGGCGCATTCTTCCAATGTCGATGTTAATAGGTGCAACACTCATGTTAGCTGCGGATTGCTTAGGGCGGATAATTGGCGCACCGAGTGAAATTAGTGTCGGCATTATGATTTCATTAATTGGTGGACCATTCTTTATCTACCTCGTAAAACGCTGGCGGATCATAACATTATGAAATGTGAAAATAATAAATTGAGTCGGCACAATCGCACCCTAGTTTTGCATTTTCGTTCATTTTCATGGGTTTTCACACCTCGAGATATGTTCATATCTACCATTTTATTCCTATTAATTATGTCATTAAGCTTTTGGGCAATCACGTCAGGAAAGTTCCCTATCAACTTCACGACGTTAATCAGTATCTTTACAGGTGAAGAACACGGAACGATTCAACAAAAAATAGTCATGGATATTCGATTGCCACGTTTATTAACTGCAATCGGTGTTGGTGCAGCCCTTGGTATTTCAGGTGCAATTTTCCAATCTATTTCGCGAAATGTTTTAGGCTCTCCAGATCTTATTGGTTTTACCACTGGTGCGGCAACTGGCGCACTACTGCAAATAATTATCTTTAATGGCAGTATTTCCGCTATTGCTTTTTCGACTTTAGCGGGTGGGTTATTAACCGCATTATTGGTGTACTTTCTATCATTTAAAAATGGGGTAATGTCAGGTTATACCTTGATCCTTGTCGGTATTGGTATTGGTGCCATTTTACACGCTTTTAATAGTTTTTTACTTGTTAAGGGTAATATTGATAATGCAACTATTGCCAATTTGTGGCTTGCTGGCTCACTCAATGCCCGAACATGGTTCCATGTATACCCTATTTATATTGGCTTACTGTTATTAATTCCCTTTATTGTTCTATATGCCAAATCGCTCACTTTAATGGAGATGGGGGATGATATGGCACAACAACTAGGCGTGAATGTCCCGAGAGTACGTTGGATGATGATTTTTAGTGCAGTCATACTTGCCTCATTAGCAACGGCTTGTGCAGGACCTATCGCATTTGTGGCACTTGCAGCCCCCCAATTAGTTATCCGGCTAAGCCACTCAGGCAAACTACCGATTATCGGTTCTGCACTGATGGGTGCGTTGTTACTGACCTTTGCCGATACACTTGCTCAGCAATTACCTTTCAATGTCATGATGCCTGTTGGCTTAATGACTGGGATCATTGGAGGAGGCTATTTACTTTGGCTATTAGCACGAACACAGAGGATCTAGTTAATAAAAATAATCCGTCATCATACTAATAATAAGTTAGATATTTTTTAGGGATGTATTTTCAGAATAGTAATCCACTATTCTTTTTAAGACTGGAAATAATAAGGGCAGCTTACAAATCATCTTGTACCATGCTAATAGCATGAAAGGAAAAGATTAATGTCTGGTGTTTTTACTCTATACACAAAAAAAGCAACGATAACAACAATGGTTCAAGCCGCCTTAGTGACAACACTTTGGGCCATACCTCTCACCGTTAGCGCACAAGAGATTGAAAAAGAAACTACCGTTAACGAAAATAAAAAACGTGATAGCCAAGGTGATGTATTAATTGTTACAGGCGAAAAATTAAATAAATCTATTTATGACACAGGTTCTAGTGTCACGGTTTATGATTTTAAACAAATTGAAGCTATTCCAAATGCAGACGTAAATACGCTCTTACAGATGACACCCAATGTTGTTGATACCGGAAATAGTAATGCCCTTCCCGCTATCCGTGGTGTTGATGGTTCTGGCCCAGCACAAGGGGCTATCGCCTTCTTAGGTGGTACCCGCCCTCGTGTCAATTTTTCAGTAGATGGCCGTTCATTTACCTATAATGAGTTTGGTTATGGTGCACAATCACTTTGGGATGTTGATACAGTTGAAATTTTTCGTGACCCACAAAGTTATGTGCAAGGCCGTAATGCGATTGCAGGAGCTATTTTAGTCAAAACACTTGACCCCACGTTTTATTGGGAAGGTGCGGTAAAAGGCGGATTGGGGCAACAAGGCTCACAACAAACTGCGGCGATGGTTTCAGGCCCATTAATTGATGACAAATTGGCATTTCGCTTTACTGTCGAGAAACAAGAACGTGAAAGTTTTACAAAAATGGATAGCTATTCCCCCGCAGGTAACCCCCGCGATATTGAATCAACAACAATCCGTAGTAAGCTTTTATATGAACCTCTTGATATGCCTGAATTTAAAAGTAAGTTAACGTTTAGCCATCTTGATAGTCGGTCGCCACAAAATGAAGCAAAAATGGCCAGTAACTTAGCGCCAGAAGCACCAGCACGTTTCCGCCCCGTTATTGAACGTAAAACTACCAGCGGTATATGGAACACATCATGGGAAACGAATGAAAATATCACACTAGAAAATACGCTCATTTATACCGACTTTACAACTCATCGCTTAACCAAAGCACCAAGCCCACGCGCCGATATTGAAGCAAAAGAATTTGAACTCGAACCCATGGTTCGTTTTAAAACTGACGATGAAATACTCAGTGGAATAGTTGGTTTGCGTTATTTTCACTCAAAACAAGATGAATTTGTGAATTTATTTGGTGGCAGCTATTTCGATGATAAAACCAATACTGCATCAGCTTATAGTTCACTGACTTACACTGTGGTCCCTGAAATTGATATCACATTATCGGGTCGTTTTGAGCGTGAACAACATACACGTAAAGGTGGCAGCTCTACAGTGATGATTGATTTTGATGAAACCTATAATACATTTTTACCTAAAGCTGACTTAGCATGGAAACCTGCAAAAAATCAAACGGTTGGGTTTGCTGTTGGGCGAGGTTATAACGGAGGCGGCGCAGGTGTCACATTAGGAAAACCGATTGTCACTTACGTCTACTCCCCTGAGTATGTGTGGAACTATAGCCTCTACGGGCGAAATAGTTTGCTTGATAACAAGTTGTCTATTATGACCAACTTATTTTATAACGATTACAAGGATATGCAATTACCTTTCTATCTAGGTCCTGATTCAACAACTATTCGTAATGCGAAAAAAGTAGAAACCTATGGTGCAGAATTAAGTATTGCTTATCAACCTATTGAATCATTAGAACTCAATACGGGAATAGGATTATTAAAAACGAAAATTAAAGATTTTGGCGATAGCGGAATTGAGGGCAAGGAACTTGCTCGTGCACCTAATTACACAGCAAACATAGGGGCAAAATATCAATTAACCGAATCGATTGACGTTAGTGGTAATGTACAGTTCTCTGGCGATTATTTCTCTCAATCGAATAATACCGAGACCTCTAAAGTCGACTCATTTTGGCTTGCTAATCTACAGTTAGGTTATGATTTCAAATGGGGACGTACAACCCTTTACGCACAGAATCTATTTGATTCTGATAAACGTATTCTTATTCCAGATAACAACATTGAAACTGCAATTTATCAGCGCCCTAGAATACTAGGGGCTACTGTAGAATTACGCTTCTAATCATGATTAATAAAGGTGTTAGATTAACCGGCACCTTTAATATTTGTTTATTTTCAGATTTATTCGTTCTCAAACAAAGATAATAGAATCCTTCATGAATATTAACCGATTACAAACGCACAAATTAAAACTGGGGTATCAAGAAACCACTATTTGCCAAGATATTTCATTAACTATTCCAGATAAACAGGTCACGGTGATTATTGGTCCTAATGGCTGTGGTAAATCGACTTTACTACGCAGTTTATGTCGTTTACTCAAACCATTGGAAGGTCATGTCTCTCTTGATAATTTACCCTTATCTCATTATCCAACTAAAATTCTTGCACGCCAAATTGCGCTACTACCACAAACCATGCAAGCGCCTCCCGGTATTACTGTGATAGATTTAGTGGCGAGAGGTCGTTTTCCTTATCAAGGTCTAATTCACCAATGGAGCCATGAGGATAAGAACGCGGTAGAAAATGCAATGCAAGTGACACAAACCACCGAATATGCAAATAAGCCCGTGGAAGCTTTATCTGGTGGACAACGCCAACGTGTTTGGGTAGCGATGGTATTAGCACAGCAGACAGAAATTCTGTTATTAGATGAGCCTACCACTTATCTCGATATTTCTTATCAAATTGAATTATTAACTATTTTTCAATTATTAAATCAAGAACAAGGGCGCACTATTGTGACAGTGTTGCATGACTTGAATCAAGCTTGTCGCTATGCAGATAATTTAGTTGTGATGTTAAAAGGGCAAATATTTGCTCAAGGGAAACCGCAAGATATTATTAATGAGCAGCTCATTCAACAAGTCTTTAATTTAGCCTGTTTAATTATTCCCGATCCTATTACTGGTACACCAATGGTTGTTCCCCGATAAATATAGTCAAATTTTTATTTTTGACATAAAAACACCCCAATATTAAAACCTAATATTGGGGTGTTATTGACGATGCTTTTTTGAATTATTAGGCTATTTCAACCCTAAAAATAAGGTAAAATATTACTCAAATTCATTCCAAGAACGACCATCACGAGCGATCATTGCAACAGAGGCAATAGGACCCCATGTTCCCGCTTGATACGGCTTAGGTGGCTCATTATCCATTGCCCAAGCATCCATGATTGAGTCAACCCATTTCCATGCCTCTTCAACTTCATCGCGGCGAACAAACAGCGCTTGAATACCACGCATTGCTTCAAGCAATAAACGCTCATAAGCATCAGCAAGGTGCGTCTGGTTAAACGTTTCGGAGAAGCTCAAATCGAGTTTTGTGGTTTGCAAGCGGTGCTTATGATCTAGCCCCGGCGCTTTATTCATTATTTCGATATCGATGCCTTCATCTGGCTGTAAACGAATAGTTAGTTTGTTCTGAGGTAAATCTTGATAACTTTCAGAGAAAATGTTCAACGCTGGTTTTTTGAAATAAACAACTACTTCGGAACATTTTGCCGGTAAGCGTTTTCCCGTACGCAGGTAGAATGGAACTCCTGCCCAGCGCCAATCGTCAATATCCACACGTATCGCAACAAATGATTCCGTTGCGCTTTGTTTATTCGCGCCATCTTCATCTAAATAGCCTGGCACTTTTTTACCTTGCACAAAACCACCAGTATATTGTCCACGTACCGCCTTTTCGCGTACGTTAGTATGGTCAATACGGCGTAATGAACGCAGAACTTTAACTTTTTCATCACGGATACGGTCAGTTGTGAGATCTGCAGGCGGTGACATCGCAATCATGGTCAGAATTTGCAGTAAATGATTTTGCACCATATCACGCATTTGACCCGCTTGATCAAAATAACCCCAACGCCCTTCTATACCAACTTCTTCTGCAACTGTTATCTGGACATGATCAATTGTTCGATTATCCCAGTTATTAATGAATAACGAGTTAGCAAAACGCAATGCTAATAAGTTTAAAACCGTTTCTTTACCAAGATAATGGTCAATACGATAAACTTGGCTTTCATCAAAATATTTTGCAACTTCATTATTGATTTCTTGAGAAGATGCCAAGTTCGTTCCTAATGGTTTTTCCATCACCACGCGGTTTGGCATTTTATTTAACCCTGCATGACCAAGCCCTTGGCATACTGCGCCAAAAGTATTCGGTGGCATAGCAAAATAATGGATTGCAGGCTGACAATCTTGTTTCAGCATCTCAGCAAGACGTACAAAGCTATCCGTTTCGTTAACATCTAAATTACAGAAATCTAAACGCGCACTTAATTTCTCCCAAAGTGCGGTATCAAGTTTCTCTTTTAAAAATTCATCTAATGCATGTTTAACGAATTCGATATAATCGCTCTGGCTCCATTGCGCCCGACCCACACCGATAATACGTGTATCAGGATGGATGTAACCTGCTTTTTCTAGTTGATATAAAGAAGGAAGCAATTTACGACGAGCGAGATCTCCCTTAGTACCGAAAATAATCAAGTCACAAGCTTGAGCAGCTTTATTTACCGCCATATTGGTTCTCCTCAATTTGCGGAATTTAGAGCCTATCCCATTAGGCATAATGTTAATGCTAATTTGAATCTAAATCGCTAAAAAATCAAAGCATACACTGATACATAGCAATCTTTAAGACGACCCAATTTCAATTTAGCGGGTAAAAATAGCCTAATGGGATAGGCTGTTATTGTCATTTTGTTAAAAATTAGCGCTACTTCTTGCTAATGTACCTTTTTGCAAGTGCTCAGTAAATATTGATGATGCAGCTCACAGTTTTTATGCTGAAAAAAACAGCAAATCACTAGGCATTTTTAGTGTCTTTCATCTCTACATTTAATTTATAAGCTAAATAAAATTCACAATTGAAATAAAACAACAAAATATGTAGTGAGTTTACTGATATGAAAATTAGATACTGGTCAAACTTTCACAAAAAATCAGTCATTTATTCCCTATGGCTAGATAACTCACCGCTAACACATAGTATATTTTCATTTATACAGACTGCCTTTAAAACTATAACCAATAATTAGCACAGGATATCGTGATGGCAGAAAAATTTCTCCTTTTGATGAAATAGGCACTTTTGCTATATGAATATTTTAGAACAAATGAAAACCAGTCTTGATTTTTTGAGTAAATCTGAAAAAAAAGTTGCTGAAGTCATTTTAGGTATGCCACAAAAGGCCATTCATCTCAGTATTGCCACCTTGGCACAACTCGCTGAAGTCAGCGAACCTACTGTCAATCGATTTTGCCGTAAAATGGATACCAAGGGCTTTCCTGATTTTAAACTACGTCTAGCGCAAAACTTGGCGAACGGCACACCCTATGTTAATCGGCATATAGAAGAAACCGACACCGTTAACACTTATACGCATAAAATATTCGAATCAGCAATGGCGGGGTTAGATAATGTCAAACACTCGCTTGATATCGGCGCCATCAATAGAGCAGTTGATTTACTAACACAAGCACGCAAAATTAGCTTTTTTGGTTTTGGTGCATCTGCTGCCGTAGCACATGATGCAATGAATAAATTCTTTCGCTTTAATATTCCTGTCATTTATTTTGATGATATTGTGATGCAACGTATGAGCTGCATCAATAGTAGCGAGGGTGACGTCATCGTGCTGATTTCTCATACAGGAAGAACCAAAGCATTAGTGAATATGGCACGTTTAGCGCGTGAAAATGATGCAACAGTCATCGCCATTACCTCAGAAAATTCCCCGCTGTCACAAGAGGCCACGCTTTCTATTATCATTGATGTCCCTGAAGATACTGATATGTACATGCCAATGGTCTCTCGTTTGGCACAATTAACTGTGATTGATGTTTTAACGACGGGTTTTACTTTAAGAAGAGGCGAAAAATTTAGAGATAACTTGAAACGCGTCAAAGAAGCATTACGCGATTCGCGGTTTGATAATGCATGAAACAGATAACTGTTCAAATGAAGCTGTTTTCTTCGCTTTTCAGGCTTTAATACTTTTACAGTCCTGATAGCATAAAATAATTAGCAGACTATAATAGCTGTGCTCGTGTCAGCATCACTATTTGCAGTAAACAGGTTTCGAAATGGGGTGAAACGGTTTCATCCTTTTATCAGTACCATTACAGGTCAACGGAGTAATACATGTCTAGACGCCTTAGAAGAACTAAAATTGTTACAACACTAGGTCCAGCAACTGATCGCGATAATAACCTCGAAAAAATCATTAATGCTGGCGCTAACGTTGTTCGCCTTAATTTCTCTCACGGAACTCCAGAAGACCACATTATTCGCGCTAATAAAGTGCGTGAAATCGCCGCTAGATTGGGTCGCCACGTTGCTATCCTCGGTGATTTACAGGGACCAAAAATTCGTGTTTCAACCTTTAAAGATGGTAAGGTTTTCCTCAATATTGGTGACAAATTCACATTAGATGCAAACTTAGGTAAAGGTGAAGGCGACCAACAAAAAGTCGGTATCGACTATAAAGGCCTACCTGCTGATGTTGTTCCTGGTGATATTTTATTACTTGATGATGGCCGCGTTCAATTAAAAGTACGTGAAGTTCAAGGGTTACAAGTCTTCACTGAAGTCACTGTTGGTGGCCAACTATCAAATAATAAAGGCATCAACAAATTAGGTGGTGGTCTTTCTGCTGAAGCATTGACTGAAAAAGATAAAGAAGACATCAAAACAGCCGCAAAAATTAATGTTGATTATTTAGCGGTTTCTTTCCCTCGCTCAGGTGAAGATTTAAATTATGCACGTCGATTAGCGCGTGATGCAGGCTGTGAATGCCAAATTGTCGCAAAAGTTGAGCGAGCAGAAGCGGTTGCTACTGATGAAATCATGGACGAAGTGATCCTTGCATCTGATGTTGTTATGGTTGCCCGTGGCGATTTAGGTGTTGAAATTGGCGATCCTGAGCTTGTCGCAGTACAGAAAAAATTAATCCGCCGTTCACGTCAATTAAACCGTGTTGTGATTACTGCGACACAAATGATGGAATCGATGATTACTAATCCGATGCCAACGCGTGCTGAAGTTATGGACGTTGCTAACGCCGTTCTGGATGGCACAGATGCCGTCATGCTTTCGGCAGAAACTGCTGCAGGTCAATACCCAGCAGAAACCGTAGCAGCAATGGCTCAGGTTTGCTTTGGCGCAGAAAAAATGCCAGGTCTAAATATCTCTAAACACCGCTTAGATGCAGAGTTTAACAGCCCTGAAGATGCGATAGCCATGTCAACTATGTATGCTGCAAACCACCTTAAAGGGGTTAAAGCAATTATTGCAATGACGGAGTCTGGCCGTACAGCACGCATGATGTCACGTATCAGTTCAGGTTTACCTATTTTTGCTATGTCTCGCCACGAAAAAACCTTAAACCAATGTTCACTTTATCGTGGTGTGACCCCAGTATTTTGTAGCACCCATACCGATGGAATTGCAGCTGCAAACGAAGCGGTAACTCGTTTACGTGATAATGGCTATCTAATGACAGGCGACCTTGTACTTGTCACTCAAGGTGACTTGATGGGCACTATCGGTAGTACCAATACCTGCCGCATATTAGAAGTCGAATAAATAAACGAAATAGTAAGCCAATATAACTAATCTAGGGGGGCTAGCAATAGCTCCCCTACTTCTTTTCTTTTTACTGAATTTTTTCTAATCTTGCCCTACTCAAATAAATAATTTTCGATATTTTGAATCTAATCAGTTTAGTGATATTGCATGTTAAACTGCAACGTGCCATTTGCTTTGCCTGACTTCATTATCGACGAGGTTTGAATATAAGACGCTTCAAGTGGAATGCTATATTGTCCAGTATTATTGGATTCTAAAATTGTCATTTGTTGGTTTAATTTAATCGGCTGATTATTATATTTTATTTGTATCCCATATCCTTTTGCCGTGTGGCTGCCATTAGGATCATTTAATGCGATAGTTCCTGGTGTTTTATTTAAATCCGCAGTACCAATAAAGGTAATTTTAATCGGCGATATAGGGTCGCAATCTAAATTAATTTGAAAGTGACGTTGGCTGTTAGCACTTGTTGAACCAACCCCAAAAAAAGTAGATTTATCCACTTTACCGAACGGAACTGTAATTGTTTTATTAATAATGTCACAGCCACCCGATACCACATTTATAGGTCCCATCCAGATGTTAGGTTCTAGATTTCCATTACTATCTGAAGTAATAAAACCATTATTATATAGCACTAACATAGCAGCTCGTGTGCTTGGTAATATTTGAGTTTGAACGCGATCTCTGATCTTGTAAAATGCAGCTCTTAACGTCACCGAATAATAATTAGAACGACTCATTGTGCCACAAAGAATACGATTACTTAGATTATCATCTTTGGTATTTACACCATCTACGTAAGCGCCACCAGAACAGGGAGAATTAACGCTACCATATAATACAAATCCAATACCTGAGCGATTTATCTCTTTGACATAAGCGCCTCCTAACATTCTTGTATCTGCTCCAACAATAACCGGTAAATAAATGCCAACCTCAGTCATTCCGATCGCATTCCACCAAACCCAAGGCGTGTATGTTCCTAAATCAACAGAATCTAAATAGCTATTAATCGGTGCCGTTCTTGGTACATAAATAGGTGATAATATAGGTACTGTTCGTGATGTAAATTCAGCACTAAACTTGGTTTTAACGTTAGCGCTAAATTCTGCATGCACTAATTGAGAATATATAAAAGCCAATACACAACTAGCAGAACCTAATTTTATCATAACAGCCTCCTATTGACACATTCGCTCAATGAATTGAATTTCACCAATATCTAATGAAAGTGGCACAGATAATCCACACTGTTGTTCATCTTTCGCTCCCCACTTAACAACTATGTGATGCTCTTTAGGAATACCACTTAAATAAACCTCACCATCATTTGCAACGATCCCATTAGTGATGAGCTTTCCATTAGTAAAGACAGATACCAATGAACCAAAGGCAATCAATTTACCTTTATAAGATAATTTCAATAAAATTCGTGCGCCGCGTTTTGCTTCAAAATCTGCAAGCACAATCGCACCTTGTGTAGGTACTATTGTTATCGTATTTTTTCCTACATCATCATTTGCGCTAAGTGTTGCAGTATCTACACTAATTTGATTACGCTCATAACCCGTAACTGACGGAATAACAGCATAACCAAAAATATCGGTATAAAGCGATTGTCCATTATTTATTTTTAGATTGTTAATACCTTTTGCTTTAATTAATACGGCTGCATCATACATAGTACGTCCAGCGGTTAGACCATCCGAGTGAAGTAATAATGCCCCTGTAGCCGCTAAATTAACTGAATGATAACGTGGGTCATAATGATAAGCCGCATTATAGTCACCAAACGATACGAAATAATTAATATCCACAGAATTACTGTATTCTTTCCGGTTATGATTATATTTTTGGGAAATATCATATTGGAGATTATTATTTACTAAACTCGTTCCACTCATACTCACAGCACTCATTAAATCACCTTTTTTACTGGTATTGTAATTGTAAGTTAACCAATTATTTTTTTTCGCCAAATCAAAGGGAATATAAAAATTTAAAGAAAGTATTTCGTCATTTGATTTATCGTTATCTTGTTGATAATATGAATAAGAAATACCATAATTTACCCTATTATAATAGCCACTGAAGCTTAATGTTAAATTTTTATCTATTGCATATTTATCCCAATAATATTGTTGATAGCCATTAAGCGATAAATATCCAATATCAGCGAGAGACTGTGATACTGATAATTGAATTTGTTGTTTTTTTCTTCCACTCTCATAGCCATTATTGTTTGATGTTGAAAAGTCATAATAACTATCGGTTGAATAACGATACGATGCTAATGAAAATGCAGTACCGATTTTCGGTAAGTACTTTGAATAATTCACACGATAAGACTGGCCACTCGCGTTAATATTATTACATAGTTGAGTAGTAGCATGGGTAATATCAGCAGAAATAGCACCAATTCGGCCTAAATTCAGACCTGACCCGATACTGTAAGCCTGATAATCTTTTGAAATAATAAACCCACCATATAGGGAAACGTTGTAAGGTAGTCCATATAATGCACTAGCTTGCATAAAATTAGGTTTACGCTTAGCGCTGCTAACATTATATTTCCCAATATCAATACTGTACTTTAGTGAGCCAGCTCTTTGCATCATAGGTACAGTAGAAAAAGGCTGTATATAAGAACGTGTTGCACCGTTAGCTTCCTCAATTGTAATGTTTAAATCCCCGCTGCTTGAAGTTGGGTATAAATCATTAAGTGCAAACTTACCGGGAGGCACTGATGTTTGATAAATAATATGGCCATTTTGCCGAACGACAATTAGCGCATTACTTTGCGCGATACCCATTATAATCGGCGCAAATCCACGTTGACTTTGTGGTAACATATTTTCATTCGATACAAGTTTAACACCATAATAAGAATGACTTTTCATTATGCCATTGTCAGATGCCGTTTCACCTAAGATTAAATGG
>NZ_JBQDNB010000001.1:354877-409992 GCF_052096715.1 Providencia sp. | reverse complement strand
TGTTGAATCGCGGATAAACCGCAATGACAGTCAAGCCCTCGCTGAGGGAGAGTCGGTGGCCGTTTAAACATTGACAATGACTCCATCAAAATGCGCAAACAACCATACAAATAATGGTAAGCAACTGGCAAAAAATGATTTGAAGGCAGTAATTTGAACCGATAACCTTTAATTTTCGATACGGGGGAAGTTCATGTGGATGGATTGTCCCGATGAATAAACTTGTTCGATATAAGATGGCGAGTAATAGCGCACTTATTAGTGTGAAAAAATAGTAGGCTTATCTTAATGATGGGGATTAGAAATATTAGTTAGATTTATATTATAGTTGCATTAATTATATGAATCTACTTGTAGATATAAAGTCGTAAGCAATAGCTTAATTATTAATTGGGATACTTAATCTTATTTAATAATTTATGTATTACTATTTTAATTAAGATCGGGTTAAAACAATTACTTAACTAAATTTTAATAAAGGGTACTTCTCTAATATTTTCTTTAGCCAAGGCGTAAATTGTTCCGAATTAGTATTAACCTCATGATTTAACTGATGAATATTAATCCAGCGAGTTGCTGCAACTTCATCTGCGTTAGGTTCAAAATCAGCATCATAATAACCGATAAAAAGATGATCATATTCATGTTCAATAAGACCACCACTGACTTTAGCATGATAGATCAATGAGCCAACATGGTTTAGTTCAGCTGTGAAGCCTAGCTCTTCTTGAAGTCTTCTTTGCGCAGCTTTTAATGTATCTTCGTTTGGTTTTGGATGGCTACAACAAGAATTGGCCCATTGTCCTGCGGAGTGATATTTATGAAAAGCACGTTGCTGAATTAATAACTCACCATTTTTATTAAATATAAAGACTGAAAAAGCACGATGTAATTTTCCTAATTGATGTGCGAGTAATTTTTCCATGGTACCAATAGGAACATCATTTTTAGTAACAAGTATTAAATCATCTTCCATAGTCAATTATTCTCATTGTATTATTCTCGAATGAAGATTCTATTATAATTAAAAAAAATAAATTTGTAGAATTGAGCTATTAACGTGCTTTAATTCTAATTTATGATTTTTGTTAATTAATGAGATAGAGATCATAGCTATATAATTTGATGGTATAGCTATGATATTCGCTAAACTCATTTTTGTTGTAATACCCACACGGCAGCTTCAACTCTTGATTTTAAGTTTAGTTTCTTGAGCAGATGCTTTACATGTACTTTCACTGTACTTTCTGCGATATCTAATTTACGAGCAATCATTTTATTAGATAGTCCATGAGAAATAAGTTCTAAAATATCAGATTCTCTTGGTGTTAATGCACTGATATTACTATCATCTGTAGCCTGATTATCTCTTAAAGATTCCGCTAGTACGGATGTCAATGTTGGGCTAACAACCATTTTGCCACTTGCGGCTTCTTTAAGCGCAATAATTAATTCTTCAGGTTCCATATCTTTAAGTAAATAACCATCAGCACCTCTTTTTAAGGCATTGACGAGGTCATCACCATAATTTGAGACAGTAAATAGAATGATCCGACCTGACAGTTCTCGTTTTCTTAATTCATCAAGTGTTTCAAAGCCATTCATTCCTGGCATATTAAGATCAAGTAGGATTAAGTCAGGATCTTGTTCTTCAGCTATTTGTATACCTGTTTTTCCATCGCCTGCTTCCCCAATCACCAGCAAAGAAGGCTCTAAGCTTATCAGTTGTTTTACACCACTTCTAAGCATAGGATGATCATCAATGAGTAAAATTGTTGATTTTTCGTTCATTATATTCGTATTTTCCATCAAAGAATTGCTCCAGTAAATTTAAGCATCAGATAAAGGGAAAGTCACCTTAACTTCAGTGCCTCCAAGTTCTCTCGGGGTTACATAACACTGCCCATTAAGGGTTAAAGCTCTTTCTCTCATAATAATTAAGCCATAATGATTAAGTTTGTCAGGAGATGAGTCAATTCTTGCACCATCATCATTTATTGTTATCGTCACAATACCTGCATTTTGACTTAAAGAAACATCAGCCCAGTTTGCATTTGCATGCTTCAAAATATTGCTGAGGGCCTCTCGGATTATTTGTATTATATGTATTGATTGGTGCGGTGATATACTTTTTGCAGGGATATCATAGTTTAATTTTATATTAAACTTCATTCTTTCGCTGAATTCATTGATAGTGCTTTCAAGAGACGGTAATAACCCCGGCTCAGTAAGTTTTAGCCTAAATGTAGTTAATAATTCACGAAGCTGGCTATACGCAGTATTAATTTCTTGGCGCATCTCACTGAGTAATTGTTGAGGCTTTTCTGGTAGAGGTTCTGGTTGTAATTGTAGATAGCTAATTTGCATTTTTAAACATGATAACGATTGGGCGATAGAATCATGTAGCTCTCTTGCGATAGCAGAACGCTCATCCATGATAAGTAATTGTTGTTGTTGTTCTATTTGATGCTCCATAGCTAACATGCCCGAGATTTGCTTAACTAACATTAAGACCAAATTATTTTGTTCATCAGAAAGTATTTGGGTTTTTTCTATTTCTCCCGTAATTACACCATAACGGTGGATGTTATCTGATAGCTCCCATTGCAATGTTTTAGGGTAAGTAATAATTTCACGTACGCGAAAAGGATTTTTCTCAGCGTCAATAAACTCGGTGGATTCATCATCTAACCCAGTGGAAGCACAGCATATTTCATGAAAATATTCTTCATTGCTATCTTCATATAACCGTAAACTCAGATTTTTTAAAATAGTAATATTTTCGAGTTCGATAAGTACTTTTTGTAATCTTAAATATAGCGGTTCAGATGAGTGAAGCATTTGGTTTGATTGATATAGGTATGATAAAACTCGATTTTTTGTTATCAAATCAGCGGTTTTTTCGGCAACACGCGCTTCAAGTTGATGGTAGCTTTGAGCTAGCTCATCAGACATTTGATTAAGCGTTTCTCTTAATGCATTTAATTCATCTTGTCGATTATTTTTTGGATAACGTTGGCTAAAATCTTTTTGCCTAATGGCGTTGACCATCGTTAGCAACGTCATCCATGGATAATAAATTTTTCGTCTGAGGTGCCACATTGTACCCATTAGCAATAAGAAAACTAAGCTAATAAAAATTAACTGTGTCATCGCAACATAAGCAATTTTTTTCTCAGTTTTTTCATCAATATTATGGACTAGCTCATCAAGCTTATTTACGAATGAAATAACCTCATACCTCGCATCGTTTGCAGTAGATGCTTGCATTAGGGCGGGCCGCAGTTTATTTAGCCAAAATTCATGTAATTCATTAAATTGAGGTGTTAAATTTTCAATTTTTACGACTTGAGTGAGCTCAGGGCTAAGTAAATCACTTTCTAGGTCATTAAGATATTTTTGATTTTGACTATTAAGAGGGACAAGGGATAGTAGCCTATAGCTTTGCATACGTAAGGACCCCGACTTATTTATTGCGTGCGCATTGCCTTGTACACTAATTATCATGCGGTTTGAGATGGTCATTCCAATGATCCCAAGGATCGCAATTAATAGCATTAATCCGATAACTTGGTTGATAATTGAAAATCGACGATACAGTGTCGGCATTTTTTTTCCTTCAAAACAAATCAGGTGATTATTCTTTTTGTCTATCTTACCTACATTGTTAATAAACTAGACTAAATTAAATATACTACTTTAGTATTAATTAAGAGTATTTAATTGTTATCAAAGTGACATGATTTTAGAATTAAATCACATTCAAATACTCTCTTATATGTTGATATTTATACTGTTATATTGTGACGTAACTAGCTAATATTACTATGGTTACGAGTATTTTAA
The DNA here is from genome assembly GCF_052096715.1 of Providencia sp. NCBI lineage: Bacteria > Pseudomonadati > Pseudomonadota > Gammaproteobacteria > Enterobacterales > Morganellaceae > Providencia > Providencia sp. Next base: position 406,146 of record NZ_JBQDNB010000001.1, on the reverse strand, counting down.
TGTGAAATTAATGTGAACAACTTTTGATTTAGATCACTTTGATCACCAGTAAATTAGCAAAAGCAGCCAACAATTAATGAAAATGAAATAAGAAGGATGAATTATAGGGCGAGATTAACGAATGGCACTTATGTTTATCGGTGAAATAGCTATCGTTATATATTGTTTATTATAGCGATAGTTATTCACTGATATTTTATTCTTCTTCGGAAATTAAAAGCTAAACAATAAACACACCCTATTTTAAATTACATGGGATGTGTTATGTATTTTATTTTTTACTTTCAATCAGCGTTTGATTCGCTTGATAATTGTCATGAGCGAAACAATAAATAGCCCTACAATTAGTCCAAAAACCAAATTTATTAATGACGGTAAGATAAATTGCATCGTACTACCAATGATTGGTGTAAGAGTTGATAGTAGTGCAAGTTCCTCAATCCATTCATAAATATAATGAATGCCATGGGTAAGTATACCACCACCGACCATAAACATAGCCGCAGTTCCTACGATAGAAAGCGTTTTCATCAGGTAAGGGGTAATATAAATGAGTCCATTACCAAATTTAATTAGTAATTTTGTTGTTTTTTTCTGTAAATAAAACCCTAAGTCATCTAATTTTACGATACCTGCGACTAAACCATAAACCCCGATGGTCATTACAATGGCGATTATAGATAACACGGCAACTTGGTTGATAAAGGTGGTTGAAGAAACTATGCCTAATGTAATTGCAATAATCTCTGCGGATAAAACGAAATCGGTTCGAACTGCTCCTTTGATTTTGCGACTTTCAAATTCAGCTAATTCTTCCGGAGATAAGGTGCTGTTTTGGGATATCTGTGAATGATTTTTTTCATTAGGGTGAAGGTACTTATGAGCGAGTTTTTCAGCGCCTTCAAAACAAAGATATGCCCCCCCAATCATAAGAAGAGGGGTTATTGCCCAAGGCATAAATGCGCTAATTAATAATGCGAGTGGCACCAAAATGAGTTTATTGATGAAAGAACCTTTAGCTACTGCCCACACGACAGGAAGTTCTCTATCTGCACGCACACCAGTGACTTGCTGAGCATTCAGTGCCAAGTCATCACCGAGAACACCAGAGGTTTTTTTTGCCGCCATTTTTGTCATGACAGAAACATCATCTAAAACTGCTGCAATATCATCGAGTAAGGCGAGTAAACTACTTCCAGCCACAGAGGTATCCTTTATTATTTATTTAATAAGTATTTAATGTTAATTAGGTTAAATAATCGATAATTAGTTCACTGCCATTTGAACTAAATATTGCATTAAAAAAGCCATAACCTGCAATGATAGTCATATCCGCTAGATTATGATTTTTTTATGAAGATGGAACCAATATGAATTCTTCTTTTCTAATTAATTAGTTTTAATCAGTTATACTGTTAAAGTAGCGTGTTTTTAATCAATAATTAATGCTAAGTAGTCTTGTATTTAAGTAATTTTCATCAGTTGATTTATTTATAGGGTTAATAAATGTCTTCTCAACCAGTCTTGAGCATCGTTGTTGCAGTTTACAATGGCGAAAAATTTCTACCCCATTTTTTTGATAGCTTAATCGCTCAAAAATTAGAAAATTGGGAACTCATTGTTGTTAATGATGGTTCTAATGATAACAGTGAAGATGTCATACGACAGTATGAAGATAAATTCAGTAATATGAAAATATTATCTCAGGAAAATCAAGGCGTTTCCGTCGCTCGCAATACAGGTATGGTTGAGGCTGCGGGGAAATATATAACATTCCCTGATATTGATGATGAAATTAATCCTAAAATGTATGGGCGTCTGTTAGAGATTGCACTCGCGAGCGATTTAGATGTTGCGACTTGTAATGGGACATATATTTATACGAATGGTGATGCACCAAAAGCGATTTTTCCGCCAAATAAACTGCCCTCAACTGGTGTAATCAGTGGACCTGAATGGTTAGAGCGTGGGTTAAATTCTCGTAAGTTTTTGCATGTGACTTGGTTGAATATCTATCGCCTTGATTTGTTGCGTGAGCACAATTTTTACTTTGAACCTAAATTACATCATCAAGATATCCCTTGGACCACCGAGCTTTTATTAGTTTCTAAACGCGTTCAGTTTATTAATGAGCAATACTACAGTTATTTAATCCATAACCAGTCAGTCTCTCATTCGCTCAATGGCGATGAAAGATCTGTGCGTAAGATAAATACTTATCTGAAAATCATTGATATGTTGCTAGCTATTTATAAGCGATATCCAGAGCAAGTGAAACAAGCACCAGCTTGTTTATGGCAGGTGGGTAAAGAAGGTTTAGGTATCACTCAGGCACTGTTAGCTATTCAATCACCTCAAATTCAAAAAGAGATGGTGCAAATATTTTTTGATAAAGGTTATTGGGATATTGTTTGGCAACATGCTACGACGATAAAGCTCAAATGGCGTTTGATTAGACGTTACTCTAAATTGAAAGCAATATTAAAAAACTAAAAATTAGCCTATCATTATGGCGTTATAACATATTGATAGGCTGTCTAATTTACTTGTCTAAGTGTTTAAGTGCGTCGATGAACATTGCCCAGAGTTGAGGATTATCGAGTTTTATTGCCACTTGCGTATGGCAATTTTCTGCTGGTGTGGCACGAAAATCAGTGACTGTCATGCCTGTAGTTAATGAGCCTTGTAACTCAATATTTACCGGCGCTATACGAGTTTTTATTAGTGACGGGTTAATCACATAAGCAACAGCGCAGGGGTCGTGTACTGGCGCGTGGTCACTGTAACCATTACGTTTACGATAGCCTTCAGTGTAATAATTCAGCGATTCAATCACAAATTGGCTAATGGGTGTTTTCAGGTTGGCAATATCAGTCATGATTTGATCGTTGGGTTTGGCTTGATGTGTTAAATCTAAACCAATCATCGTGATAGGCCATTTTTCATTGAAAACAATATGTGCCGCTTCTGGATCAATTGCGATATTGAATTCGGCAACTGCAGATTGATTCCCCGTATGATAACCGCCTCCCATCAATACCACTTCTTTAACTAATTCGGCAATTTCTGGGGCTTTACGAACGGCAAGGGCAATATTCGTTAGTCCACCTATAGGTACCAGAGTGACTGTTTTGGGTGGGTGTGCCTTAAGTGTATCAATGATGAGATCAACAGCATGGCGCTTATCAAGAGGCATTGTAGGCTCTGGGAGGTGAGTCCCATCAAGACCACTAATACCATGAACTTCTGCGGCATTTTGAATCGCGCGAACTAATGGTCGTGGACAACCTGCGGCAATCGGTATTTGTTTAGCTCCAACCAGTTCAAGAATTGCTTGTGCGTTGTGCGTCACTTTTTCTAAGGTTTGATTGCCAACTACCGTTGTAATGGCGAGTAGCTCAATAATTGGGGTTCCTAATGCTAATAAAATTGCCATAGCATCATCATGGCCTGGGTCGCAGTCTAAAATGATTTTATGCAAAGACATGACATCTCCTTGTATAGAAATAATAATATTTGTTAACTATCAGAATAGATTAAGAAATAGCGAACATCTTTCCTGTGACTTGCATCTTGTTTAATCATTGTCATCTAAATACTTGGTAACAAAATGTTAATACTTTAGGATGATACTGTGATTTGATTAACATATTAATAACAATAGGTTTGAGCTTATTTGGAAAATATGTTTTTTATATTCTTTAGACTGAAATGAATAATTCGCCTGTAGCTTATTTTTAATAAATTAATGAAATGGAGGCAGAATGGAAAATTATCTGAATAAATTACCCAATGTGATTGATTCTGTTGTAACAAACCAATTTTATCCTAATTTATTATCATGGTTATCTTGCTTTATCAAATTTGATAATGCGATTATTTATTCTTTTGAAAAGGGAACTCCTCCTCGTTTTCTTTCTAAAATTGAACGGCACAATAGTGATAGTGTGAATCGTATTTATCAGCGAGGCGCTTATTTGATGGACCCTTTTTATCAAGAAATTCAAAAAGGTGGCGATTCAAAGGTATTAACATTGAATGAACTAGCACCTAAAGGTTTTTATCATACCGATTACTATCTTAATTTTTATCGTAAAACGGGGTGGCGTGATGAAGCCGGTTTATTACTTGAGATTTCTACTGACAAACAATTAGGTATTTTTTTTGGTAATGAGGAGCAGCCTTTTTTCTCTGATAAGCATGATGGCTCTGCTTCATTAAAAGAGACTTTTGATATTATTCGTAGTATGGCTCGCTTGCATAAAGATGTTTCACCCAATGCGGTTTCTAGCTATTACCGTTATAACGATATGCAAACGCGATTTGGGTTAACACCTAGAGAATGTGAAATTGTTGAGCTCATTCTTGAAGGTAAGGGCTCTCCTTTGATAGCTGAATTACTTTTTATTAGCTTAGGGACAGTAAAAAATCATCGTAAAAATATTTATCAAAAGTTAGATATTAATTCTCAAGTTGAATTATTTAGTTTATTTATGAATCGGGCTGAGCAATAACGTAAAAAATCACTGATACTGCTATTGATTATAAATCAATTTATTACAGTAAATCCTTTCTTTATCCTCCTCATATATCTGTAGTCAATTTATTATTACTTTTGTTAATTATTAATATGAAAACAATTTATAACAAATTGATTTAAATCTGAATTTTATTTGATTTTTGCCATTTTATTTACAATGAAATATTGTGCCATGTCACAAATGTTAATGATATGTTTAGAATATCCCTAAAGGGCTATGTAAATGTTAACTAAAGGTTAAGATAATCAAGATTAAAGCAAGAGACTAAATAAGGTGTTCGTTATGAATAACCAAATAGAATCATTAACTTATTATGCGGCTACAAAAAAATATGATCTTCGCTTTCCAACACTGAAAGAAGATCTTGATGTTGATGTTGTTATTATTGGTGGTGGTTTTTCGGGTATTAATACGGCACTTGAATTGTGTGAAAAAGGTATTACCAATATTGCAATTTTAGAAGGTCGACATCTTGGCTACGGCGGTACTGGACGTAATGGTGGGCAAGTGATGGCTGGTATCGGTCATGACCTAGATGCAATAAAAAAGCATGTGGGTTCAGAGGGTTTAGAAACTATTTTTAAACTCAGCAATATGGGCGCAGGGATCATGCGAGAGCGTATTGCAAAGTACAATATTGATGCCGATTTTTGCCATGGCTACGCCTATTTAGGTAGTAATCAGCGCCAAGAAAAAACTTTACGCAGTTGGCTTACTGATTTCAAGGCTGTTGCACCAGATGAAGAAATTGAATTTTATACAGGAAGCGATCTCAAACAAATTATCGGTTCTGATGCTTATACTTGTGGGATTAAGCATATGGGCGGTGGCCACGTTCACTCATTGAATTTGCTATTAGGTGAAGCAAAGGCGGTGACGGAATATGGGGCTAAAATTTTTGAAAATAGCCAAGTATTGAACGTTGAGTATGGTAATACGGTCACGGTTCGTACAGCAATGGGCTCCGTTCGTGCGAAAAAAATGCTTTGGGCTTGTGATTCATTTCTTAATGGTCTTGAACCGACTCTTTATCCAAAAACAATTAATACCTATGCTTATCAATTAATGACAGAGCAATTATCTGATGAACTAATTGAGCGGATTAGCCCAATTCGTGGTGCTTATAGTGATATTCGTCCTGTTATTGATTACTACCGTGTTACTAAAGAAAACAGGCTACTATTTGGTAGTTCAACGCATTTCCTTGAATATATTCCTTCAGATTTAAAGGCTTGGAATCGTCACTTGATGTTAAAAATTTTCCCTTACTTAAAGGATGTGAAAATTGAATTAGCATGGGGTGGACCAATGGCTTGCAGTGCAAATTTATTTCCTCAGATTGGTTCAATACCTGCACATAACAATGTGTTTTATGTGCAAGGTTATTCAGGGTTTGGGGTGACGCCTAGTCAAATTGTTTGCAAAGTACTTGCTGAAGGAATGGTCGAAGGATCGCATCGTTATGACTTAATGAGCTCGATTCCTCATGCCAATATTATGGGTAAGGATAGCCTGCGTAATGTCATTGTATCGATGGCTAAAATATTGCATCAAACATCAGGTTATTGGCAAGGTCGACGTTAACTTATTGCTTTTTAACGTATTTTATAAACATATCATTTAATCGATTAAAAAGGTGAAAATCATGATCAATCCATTATTGTTAAACCAACCACTTCCTGAGCTGTTAAATATTGGCAGCGTGACTAATTTAGGATCTGTGGTTGTCGAAGGCGATCCTCAAGCAAGTGTTGCGATGATCCATGGTGAACCTACTGATAACTTGAGTTGTGGTATTTTTGCTTGTACCAAAGGTAAATTTAAAATGGTTTATCCATTTGATGAAATGGCAACGGTACATGAAGGTTCGGTGAAATTAACGGATGTTAAAACAGGCGTTACTGTGGAATACCATAAAGGCGATTCTTGGTTTGCTGCTAAAGGCACGGAAGTCTTGTGGGAAATTAACGCTGAACGTTTTGTTAAACACTACCTAGCCTGCGTAAATGCCTAATTAATTTATATCAAGTGGAGTGAAAACGATGAGCGAGTTAACCCTATTACCGAAAGTAAGTGAATTTCTAAAGCGTCAACATGGACATTTTATCGACGGTTTACCTATTGAGGGCAAGGGGACTGCTTTTTTTGATGTCGTTAATCCCGCCACTGAACAGGTTATTGCAACCGTAAAAGAAGCAACGTTAACGGAAGTGGATGCGGCAATGAAAGCTGCGCACGTTGCGCTTAAAGGGGTTTGGGCAACGACAACGCCAATGGAGCGAGGTAATTGCCTAAATCGCCTAGCCGATTTGTTGGATGCTAATTTAGAAGAGTTGGCTCAGTTAGAAACCCTTTGTTCAGGGAAAACCATTCAGCTTTCTCGTTTTTTAGAAGTTGGTTCAGCTGCTCAATTTTTGCGTTATTTTGCAGGGTGGGCGACAAAAATCAGCGGTGAGACACTCAATGTGTCCTTGCCATCATTTAATGGTGAAAAATATTCTGCGTTTACGCAGCGTGAGCCAGTTGGTGTCGTTGCAGGGATCATTCCTTGGAACTTCTCCATTATGATTTCCATCTGGAAACTTGCTGCGGCCTTAACTTGTGGTTGTACGATTGTTTTAAAGCCGAGTGAGTATACGCCATTAACTATGCTGAGAGTCGTTGAATTAGCGAAAGAGGCCGGTATTCCTGATGGTGTGATTAATATTATTAATGGTGGTGGCCGAGAAGTGGGACCTGCATTAATCAATCATCCATTATGTTCGAAAGTGACATTTACGGGCTCTGTACCAACAGGACTTGCCGTTGGCCGAACGGCAATGGAAGGCAAACTAACGCGTGTTACCCTTGAGTTGGGTGGAAAAAATGGTGCGGCCTTCTTAGCTGATTTACCCGTTGAAAAAATAGTTAATGGCATCATAGAAGCGGGCTATTTAAATCAAGGTCAAATTTGTGCCGCGGCAGAACGGTTTTATATTCCCTCTAAATTAATTGATGAAGTACTTGGGCTATTAAAAGCGCGTTTATCGATGATGAAAATTGGCTCTCCGCTTGATGAAACAACAGAGATGGGACCGTTAGCCAATAAAGCTCATTATGAAAAAATCTTGGGGTTATTTGAAAAGGCTCGCCAAGATGGCAGTGAAATTATTTATGGTGGTGAGACTATTGCTGGTGCAGGTTATTTTGTTCCGCCTACGATTATTCGTGCAAATAGCCCTAATGATGTACTAATGAAAGAAGAAACCTTTGGCCCGGTGGGGACATTTTTAAGTTATGACGACGAAGACGAATTAATTGAACTGATGAATAGTACTCCATTTGGTTTAGCGGCAAGTGTTTGGACTAACGATTTAAGCAAAGCAATGCGTATGATTTCACGTATTGAAGCTGGTACGGTATGGGTAAATATGCACACGTTTCTTGATCCTGCGGTTCCGTTTGGCGGTGTTAAATCATCTGGGATAGGGCGTGAATTTGGTAGTGCCTTTATTGAACATTACACTGAATTGAAATCTGTCATGGTGCGCTACTAGTCTTAATTTTTTAATTTATTGGTTAACTATTTCCCGACATTACTGTCGGGATTTTTGTTTTACAAATTATGACAGGGACATTTGAATTATCGGCTCTATTATCGATGCAGCAGGCGGTCGTTAACTTACCTAAAATGAATTATCTTGATGAATGATAAAGCCTGATGAGACTAATTCTGTGCGATTAGAGACGTTAGCCTTGGCGAAGATATTCCTTAAGTGAGTTTTCACGGTAGAGAGCGATACACCGAGCAATAATGCGATGCGCTTGTTGCTAGCACCTTCTCGAACTAAGTGAATAATTTCTTGCTCTTTTGGGGTATAAGAAACTAAAGAGTCAGGTAATACATCAAAAGTCATCAATTCGGCAACGGGTAGGATAGCATTCAATCTCATCACTTCTTGCTGTGTAAACGGGCAATCTCTTAATACTGAAATTCCTGCGATGATTTTATTTTTTCGTCGAATGAAAATTTCTGCCATATCCGTTAAGTTGTTTGGTTGCATGAAATCATAAAAAAAGGCCTGATTTTGTTGTTTCATTTCAGGGCCCATTCTTACCAAGCGTAGATCGTCACCTCGAAAATTATCCGGATGCAATGGATCCAGCTGATGAAAGTATTTTAAATAATCCTGATGCATACGAGGCGGGATACCATAAAGCACATGATTATTTGGTTGCCAGTGTTCATTGACAAGATAATAAACCGACGCCGAAATTGGAATAATATGCGCAATGGTATTTAAGCAACAGTCGATCAATGTTTTTTGATGATGGCTAAATGGGATTGAAATCATTATATGCCCTTGGGTATCGTTATATCACTATCATGCCGCGAATAATCGTTAACATAAAATAAACATGTTAATAACGTGAGCTCGATTACACAATTTGAAACTGGTTATTTTACAGAAAAACCTGTTTCTCTGCGATTAGGTATATTTTGCGGATTATTTATTAATATATTAATGATGTGATTGTTTGTTATATATTGATATCTAATTAATTATTTGTTTTTTGGAATATGTGGTAGGTACTTTTTGTATTGAATTAATAGCTAGTCCCCTCTCTCTGGGTATCGTTCTTTAGGACGATAGCGACATGTTTGTGCTTATTTCTATAGTGAGTAATTAATTACTATATTTTTACAATTAATTTACAACTGTTGCGGTGTTCTGAAAAAGAGAGGGATACAAAATGAATTTATCCTCAAAACTATCATCACATATTGAAAAAGGTAAAGTTGGCTTTCCCACTACATTGGCGAGTTCTGTGGGAGTCATCATGGCCAGCCCTGTTATTTTAACCGTTACCAGTGGTTTTGGTATTGGGGGCGACACCTTTGCTTTAGCCGTATTATTGAGTTTTATTATGATGCAGGCTCAGTTAACGACATTTTCTGAAGCTGCTGCAATTTTACCAACTTCAGGCTCAGTGTATGACTATATCTCATGTGGTATGGGGCGATTTTGGGCAATCACTGGGGCGTTGTCTGCTTATCTCATCGTGCATGTTTTTGCTGGAACGGCAGAAACTATTCTTTCAGGTATTATGGCACTGGTGAATTTTGAGAGCCTTAATACAGTATTGGAAACCAATAATTCGTCTTGGATGGTTGGTGTTGGGTTAGTGATTGCATTTGGGCTGTTAAATGCTTTTGGTATTGAAGCGTTTGGTAAAGTGGAAGTGGTACTGACCTTTGCGATGTGGAGTACCTTGGTTATTTTCAGTCTTTGTGGATTACTGATGCCATTTCATGTTTCTGTGGATGGCTGGTTTGGGCAAGAATTGAATATTTCCGACCCATCTCTCGTATTAAGTTTTATCGGTATGGCGATGTTCATGTTTGTGGGGTGTGAGCTAGTCACTCCAATGGCACCCGAAATTAAAAATTCAGCGAAAGTGATCCCACGAGCGATGACGATAGGATTATTCGGTGTAGCGACCTGTATGTTTTTATTTGGTGCCGCGTTAACCAATCAAGTCGAAAATGTCATTGTAGATCCTCAAAGTCACACGAGTTTGTTGGAAACGCCGATGGCGATACCTGCATTTGCAGGGCAAGTGATGGGCGACTTTGGTAAATATTGGATAGGTATTGCATTATTATTAGCTGGCGGTGCGACGATCAATACGTTAATGGCTGCTGTGCCTCGTATTTTATATGGTATGGCACTTGATGGGGCATTGCCGCGTATTTTTGCTTATCTGCATCCACGTTTTAAAACACCTGTATTTGGTATTTTAGTGGCAGTGCTGATTCCTTGTTTACATGCATTTGCAATTCAAGGGGATTTGGATCGTATCATTCCTCTTGTTTTAGCGGCGGTTTGTTCTTGGGGAACGGCCTACTTATTGGTAACGATCTCTGTTGTGCTATTACGTATTCGACGCCCTGACTTACACCGTGCATACCGTTCACCCTTCTTTCCATTACCACAAATTATTTCCAGTGTAGGGATTATCATTGCCATTATTTATATCACGCCACCGGGTATGAATAAGTCAGATGTTTATGTGCCTTTTGCGATTATGTTAGGGCTGACAGCGAGTTATGCATTGATTTGGACGGTTTTTGTACAAAAAGTGAATCCATTTAAACCCGTTGATGTTGAATTAGTGCTTTCAAATTCGTTTTCTGATGAAGAATTAGAGGGGGTACAACTTGAACCATTACGCAATCTCGCCTAAATATTCATTTTGGCAAAAAATAGGTTTATTGGGTAAGAAACGTCTACCAATAGGTTATCAAGCAGGTTTAACCTTAAATAAGGTAGAACGAGATGTTTCATCTTACCAATGTGAATTTGCATTGGGAGGGGGAGCGCTAGCGGTGCTTCTCATTAAACCACAAGACGAACTGATTATCGAAGTGACTGAGCGTGTCAAAACATTATTTATGGCTTTTATTGTTTATAGTCATTTTACGGTCTCTGGGGCTTGTGATAATACGATTGAAGCGCGTATTAATGTTAAGACGACAGGAAGTATGCGTAAGAAATCGATACGCTATGCTTCCAAACAGGTTGATGGATTAGCGATTATTGATTTACTAAATGAATATCCCATTATTCAACAGACGCTTGAAGAATTGGATTTTAATTATTGTCATATTGAACTTAAAGATGGTTTTTGGCGTTGTGTGATAGAGCCTTTCACCGCCTCTGAAATGGTGAGTCGAATACCGGCAACGCGTCGGTATTTACGATTAACTCAACAGCAACGTCATCGCTTACTCAGTGCATTGCAGCTTGTTAGTCAATTGATGAGAAAAAGATTCCCAACATATTGAATTTAATGTCAAATAATATCGTGAAGCTGAATTTTCACTTTTATGACAATCACCTTCATGATTATCATTTTTATAATAATTATATTTTTATCGACATAAAAGCGTCATCCAACTGTCATTTGGTTCCTTTAGGATGCTTGTCATTATTCGAAGCAGTTACTTCTTTATCTTCTTTTATTGGCAAGGAAACAGTTATGACAGGTAATTTTATGAAATCTATTTTGGCCGTCACTGTAAGTGCATTGATTTTAGGTAGTGTTATTCCTGCGGTTGCTGCCGAAAAAAATGATGCAGTTTCTGAAAACCGCGCAGCACAAGGTGATATTACAAAGTTTGGTGGCGCTCGACGCCTTGCAACAGAACAAACTGACATCATGAAAGCGGCACTTCATAACGGACAAGCAAAAAATGTTATTTTGTTTATTGGTGATGGAATGGGCGACTCAGAAATTACTGTCGCACGTAATTATGCAGAGGGCGCGAGTGGTTTCTTTAAAGGAATCGATGCGTTACCTATTACGGGCCAATATACACATTATGCGTTAGATAAAAAAACGCAAAAACCTGATTATGTTACCGATTCTGCTGCCTCTGCTACATCATGGTCTTCTGGTGTTAAAACCTATAACGGTGCATTAGGCATTGATGTTTTTGGTAAAGATCACGAAACCTTAATTGAGATTGCTAAGCGTCACGGTAAAGCAACAGGTAACGTGACAACATCTGAAATTCAAGATGCTACACCAGCAGCGCAGTTTTCTCATGTGTCAGGCCGCAAATGTTATGGACCAGAAGAAACAACTGAGAAATGCGCCACGAATGCGTTAGAAAATGGTGGTCGTGGTTCTATCTCTGAACAGTTATTAGTGACACGTGCTGATGTAACTTTAGGCGGCGGTGCTAAAAGTTTTACACAGCAAGCTAAAGCTGGTGATTACAAAGGTAAAACGCTAGAACAGCAAGCTGTCGAGCGTGGATATAACATTGTTCGTGATGCGAAATCGTTGGACGCTATCAAAGAAGCTAACCAAAACAAACCTGTTTTAGGTTTATTTCATGACGGCAATATGACTGTAGCTTGGGAAGGTCCAAAGGCGATTTATCAAGGCAACTTGAAAAATGAACCGTTGGAATGTAAACCAAATCCAAAATTAAACCCTGATGCACCTACATTGGCACAAATGACTGAAAAAGCGATCAATTTGTTAGAAGTCAATCCAAATGGTTTCTTCTTACAAGTAGAAAGTGCTTCTATCGATAAGCAAGATCATAAAGCGAATCCATGCGGTCAAATCGGTGAAACGGTTGCCCTTGATCAAGCTGTACAAGTAGGCTTAGATTTCGCTAAGAAACACGGTGATACATTGGTTATCGTTACAGCTGACCATTCACATTCAAGCCAAATTATTCCTGAAGGAACGAAATCAACAGGTTTGACTCAAGCGCTAATCACTAAAGATGGTTCGGTGATGGTGGTGAACTACGGTAACTCTGAAGAAGATGATTCACAGGAACACACTGGTGCTCAATTGCGAGTTGCTGCATATGGTCCACATGCTGCTAACGTGATGGGTCTAACTGACCAAACAGATTTATTCTTTACCATGCGCGATGCGATGGGATTGAAACAGTAATACCAACCCTGTAGTACATATAGTACAAATTCTCCGTGACAGGATGTTACGGAGAATTTTTTATTTATGGTTTATATTTATTTATAATTTATATAAGTCACCAGTACTTCTTCCTTCTAGTTGTTGGTGTTTTTTTATTGGACATTTTAGCTGCAAATTGAGTGAAATTATTTCAAAAAATTAAGATTGAATTTTGCTAAAAACGAGATATGATTGATAATCATTATCATTTAATAGGTTGAATCGCTATGCCAACTACTCTCTCAAAAGCAACTGGTTTAAGGCGTATAGGCGCAGGTATATGGGGTGTTTTCGCCGTAATATTGTTGAGCATTGCATATTTGCTCAGCAGCATCGGGTTAGAAAACCTAAAAATTGTAATGATAGTGATGATGGTTGCAACCGCGGGAATGCTATTTAATCGTGGTTCTCGACGATTACTGATTATTCCTGCTGTTATTTCATTACTGTGCTTTTTAATTGCTTTTGTCTTACAGAGCTCAGCACCCTAGTACATAAACAAAGAGAATTAGATATTAGAAAGAATATTAGAAATCAAGAATGAATTATCCAATTTTAATGTTAAGAGCTGTATATCGGTAAGAATATATTGGTGCAAAATAGAAACTTGAATTATAGGGTTCTTGCTCACTAGAGTTTGTAGCTTATTGAATCCGTTGTTTTATAACCCTTCAATGATATGTAGTTAAAAACATACTGTTTATTAGTAATCAAATGTCTACAACTTATTTATAAACAAATAAAATGGTATATAAGTATTGCTGTTTACTTATCTCGATGTATTCATAGTAAAAATAATGGCCAGCGTATAAAGCTGACCACTTAAGTATGTAATGATAATTAAAAATGTGTATTGATTAGCGCTTGGTTGATTGGTAAACCTTGAATTTACCTGTTTTAGCTAGTAGTTCATGACCGCCAAAGGCTTTATCTAATAGTTCAGGGTAGGGTAAGAAAGCATTGGCCACAATACGGAAACGACCACCTTTTTTGAGATATTTAGGTGCTTGTAAGATCATCGCTTCTACCGCGCTATAACTGGTATTCAAACCATCATGGAAAGGTGGGTTTGACAATATCCAATCAAATTTATCATCGATATCAGAATACACATCACTGGCGAGCACTTTACCGGTGAGTTTATTTGCTTCAAGAGTTGCAATTGAAGAGGCGATAGCGGATGCACTCACATCACTTAAGGTTAGTGTAACATCTGGATTTTGTGTCCCAATTACGGCGGCTAATACGCCATTACCACAGGCAATATCGAGTATATTACCGCTCATTGGGTTAGTCAGAGTCGAGAGCAGTAAATCACTACCAATATCGAGTTCTTCATGACTAAATACACCTGGAAGAGCATGAATTTTGACGTTATCAATTTGATAACCGCGCCACCAGCGCTTAATATCAAAAGTAGTCGGCTGTTCTAATTCTCCATGATATAGACCACAGCGCCGAGCAGAGTCAATTTTTTGCAGTGTTGAGATGCCTTCCATGATGGATTCAGCACTTTTAACACCACTCCGGTTTTCACCGACGACAAAAATTTGGCTACCAGCAGCAAGATGCGTACAAAGGTCATCTAATTGAAAACATGCTTCTTGCTTATTTTTTGGCCAGTAATAGATTAAGGTATCACAAGGCTGGATAAATTCTGCGGGAGTTGTTGCAGAAAAAAGTGCATTATCACCGATTAACGGCTGTAAATTTTTCCAGCGATGGTACTGGTTAGTGAGAACACGTACACTTGCGGCTTCAAGAATAGCGGCAAATTCATCCTGAATGTCACCAGCCAAAATGACATGACGATCGGTAAAATGTTCGAGATGGCGTTGTAAAACTTCGCTGGCAGGTGTCAGTAATGACATATTCTGTCAATCTCCTAAAATGATAAATAATTCACGCTACCTTACCAGAAAATAGAGAAATAGCATTGCTCTGTTGGCGCTATTAATCCCCTTTGATAAGATGTGGTTGTTAATAAATAGCGACTGGAAGAAAAATGACACGACGCGACAAGCTTTTAGAGCAAATGGGGATCACTCAATGGGTGGTGAGAAATCCGACTGTGCTTCGCGGTGAACGTGGTGTAAGGATACCAGAATCGACTAAGCTTATTATTATTACTGATGAGAACCTTGATTTAAATAGCCGTTTGCTAAAAGATATTTTTTTGACAATGAATGTCTCTTCGGCAGATGTGGTTTGTATTAATTCAGAGCAGCTAAACTTAATTCCAACACCAATAACAATTCCTTGTTGGACACTCGGTAGTGAAGCTAAGCCTGAAGGTTCAAAAATCACGTTTATTTCACCTGTTTTGTCTGAGTTGATGGTAAGTCGTGACGCTAAACAGGCACTATGGAAGCAAATTTATCAAAATGATGAAAATTTCAACACTAAAACAATCTGATCTTGCGACAGCCTTCTTAATTGAGAAACTAAGCCATGATTTCCCCTGGACTGAGCGTGTTTTTTATGGGAATCAAGGGGAAAAGTATCATAATCTTAAAATTTCTATTAATAATCAAATTGTTGGTTATGCGATAACTCAATATGTTCTAGATGAGGCAACACTATTTAATATTGCTATTCATCCCGATTATCAAGGCAAGGGTTATGGTCGTTTGTTACTTGAGAAGCTCATTAGCGACCTAATTGCAAAGGGTATTCTTACGCTATGGTTAGAAGTCAGAGAGTCTAATGCCTCTGCTTTGCATCTGTATGATAAACTTGGTTTTCATCAAGCTACTGTGCGTAAAGACTATTATCCTGCGAAAAAAGGCCGTGAAGATGCGTTAGTTTTAGCATTGACCTTGTTTGAGGATAACTTATTTAAAGACAACGAATTTACAGATAAATAGTTTAAATATTCGCTATTGATTAATTCCTTTTTTTAAACATGAAACCATGGTGAACTGTGAACGATGCAGTGTCGTGGTTTTTATTACTTATTGATTTATCTTTGTATTTAATATGTATTTATTTCAAAAATGCTATTTAATAACTCATTCAAATTTACATGATGTCAATGTATCTAGAGATTATTTTCAATAAAAACTGCGTAAATTAGCGCTGTTTCTAATACTTCTAAAATAAACAGCATAAACGTCAGAGATTTGATGCCAATTAGGTAAAACGCGGATAAGCTGGTCTGAATGTAGCTAAATATATTCATTTATCCGAGGTTTTCACTATGTCATCGTTCAATATAGCCGTGATTCCTGGCGATGGAATTGGTACTGAAGTTATTCCTGAAGGGTTAAGAGTTTTAGAGGCCGCAGCGCGTAAACATAATATAAAACTTAAATTTACGCATTTTGATTGGTCATGTGAAACTTACCACCGTACAGGACGCATGATGCCTGAAGATGGCTTAGAACAATTGAAAAAATTTGATGCTATTTTCCTTGGCGCTGTCGGATTTCCTGGTGTGCCTGATCATATTTCTTTATGGGGTTTGTTACTGCCGATTCGTCGTGCCTTCAACCAATACGTTAACTTGCGTCCTGTGCGTTTATTTGAAGGAATAAAATCACCTTTAGCTGATAAAAAACCGGGTGATATTGATTTTTATGTCGTGCGCGAAAATGTGGAAGGGGAATATTCAGCGATTGGAGGTATTCAATATGAAGGTACTGAAGATGAAATGGTTTGTCAGCAAAGTATTTTTACCCGTAAAGGCACAGACCGCATTTTAAAATATGCCTTTGAGTTAGCGCGTTCTCGTGACAAAAAACATGTAAGTTCGGCGACAAAATCGAATGGTTTGTTCCACTCAATGCCATATTGGGACAGCCGAGTGGCCGAGATGGCGAAACAATACAGTGATGTGAAAGTTGATCAATTCCATATTGATATTTTCGCTGCAAATCTAGTCAGAATGCCTGAGTATTATGATGTAATTGTTGGGTCTAATTTATTTGGTGATATTTTGTCTGATTTAGGACCTGCTTGTACTGGCACTATTGCTATTGCACCTTCTGCTAATATTAACCCTGAAAAGCAATTTCCATCGATGTTTGAACCCGTTCACGGCTCAGCGCCAGATATCGCAGGTCAAAACATTGCTAATCCAATCGGTACAATTTGGGCCGCAGCCATGATGATGCAGCATTTGGGCTGTCCACAAGTGCATGACACTATTATGGCTGCGGTTGAAACTGCCATTAAAGAACGCCGTAATTTAACTCGTGATATGGGCGGAAATGCAAGTACTCAGGCTCTGGGTGAAGAAATTGCTCAGTTGATATTGGCTTGATTTTTTTGATCGCGAATTAAAAATTAGAATCAAGTTACGCTGAATCTAGATATTGTTTTTTTACAGTATCTAGATGCTTTGATTGTTTATAACCCCAAGATCTGCGAAAATATCCGCCAATTACGATTAACAAGACGGATTTGCTAAGCTAAGAGCCAAGTTTTGCCTCGCCTAATGCATGTACAAATCTGTATACAGATGAAAAGACGGTTAAATGACAGATCAGAATTTTCTACATGAAGTGAGCACGCGTAGGACGTTTGCTATTATATCTCACCCCGATGCGGGTAAAACAACTATCACTGAAAAGGTGCTATTGTTTGGAAACGCAATTCAACGTGCGGGGACAGTAAAAGGGCGTGGTTCTAATCAGCATGCAAAATCTGACTGGATGGAAATGGAAAAGCAACGTGGTATTTCAATCACCACATCTGTAATGCAATTTCCATATCATGATTGTCTGGTTAATCTTCTCGATACCCCAGGTCACGAAGACTTCTCTGAAGATACTTATCGTACATTAACGGCGGTTGACTGCTGTTTAATGGTGATTGACTCGGGTAAAGGGGTTGAAGATAGGACGCGTAAGTTGATGGAAGTCACTCGCTTACGTGATACACCAATTTTAACTTTCATGAATAAGCTCGACCGTGATATTCGTGATCCAATGGAATTGCTCGATGAAGTTGAAAACGAGCTAAAAATTGCGTGTTGCCCCATTACTTGGCCTATTGGCTGCGGTAAATTATTTAAAGGGGTTTATCATTTATTACGTGATGAAACCATTTTATATCAAACTGGACAGGGTCATACGATTCAAGAAGTTCGTATTATCAAAGGGCTAAATAATCCCGATCTTGATGTTGCCGTGGGTGATGATCTGGCTAAACAGCTGCGTGATGAACTTGAATTAGTTCAAGGCGCTTCTCATGAATACGATCACGACGCTTTCTTGGAAGGGGAATTAACTCCTGTTTTCTTCGGGACTGCACTCGGTAACTTTGGTGTTGATCATATGCTTGATGGCCTGGTTAAGTGGGCTCCTTCACCGCAACCTCGTCAAACTGATGTGCGTGAAGTGAAAGCAACAGAAGAAAAATTCACCGGGTTTGTATTCAAAATTCAGGCCAATATGGATCCGAAACACCGTGACCGTGTTGCGTTTATGCGCATCGTTTCTGGCACCTATGAAAAAGGCATGAAATTACGCCAAGTTCGCATCAAGAAAGATGTGGTTATTTCCGATGCGTTGACCTTTATGGCTGGTGACCGTTCTCAAGTAGAACATGCCTATGCAGGGGATATTATTGGTCTGCATAATCACGGAACTATTCAAATTGGTGATACCTTCACACAAGGTGAAGATTTGAAATTTACTGGTATTCCTAACTTTGCCCCTGAATTGTTCCGCCGTATTCGTCTACGCGATCCGCTGAAACAAAAACAATTACTTAAAGGTTTGGTCCAACTATCTGAAGAAGGTGCTGTTCAGGTCTTCCGTCCATTGACCAATAATGATTTGATTGTTGGTGCCGTAGGTGTGCTTCAGTTTGATGTTGTTGTATCTCGACTGAAAAGTGAATACAACGTCGAAGCCATTTATGAAACCGTTAACGTTTCAACTGCGCGTTGGGTTGAATGTGATGACGTGAAGAAATTTGAAGAATTTAAGCGTAAAAATGAGCTGAATTTAGCCTTAGATGGCGGCGATAATCTATCGTATATTGCACCAACGATGGTTAATCTTAATTTGACGAGCGAACGTTATCCCGAAGTTAAATTCCGCAAGACTCGTGAACACTAATTATTCGCGGTATCATACATTTCAATAATGCATTTTCGAGTGACCCACTATCAAACAATTCATTGATAGTGGGGATCTAATAGTGATCTCTCCTTATATCAATCATCTAAAAAAGAACTTCTTCCTATTTAAGCTTTAAATTTATCAAGAATATTCTGTCTTTATGTTATTTAACTTTATTTTTCGCGTTTTTTTACTTAGGCTATATTATTGGCTAATTAATAACAGAGAAAGGAAGGTACCTATGAAAAAGACAACGCTATTACGCTCACTTGGGGTAATTGGGTTGAGCTGGGCATTGTTTGCTTGTAGCTCATCGTCAGATAGCGCCTTGAAAAAGCAAGCATCCGAAACATGGGATAGCGCCGCTAAAACGGTTGATATGGCGGGCAAAGATACGGGTGAGGCTATTTCAACTGGGGCTAAAAACACCGACCAATATATGGATGACTCTGCTATTACCGCTAATGTGAAAAGTAAACTATTATCCACAAGCGGTATACCAAGCAACAGTGTCTCTGTTAAAACGATTGATAAGGTTGTGTATCTGTCAGGTTTTGTTAAATCAGATGACCAAATCAATAAAATTGTTCAGGCTGTATCGACAATCAAAGGCGTCAAATCTGTTCAAAATGGTTTAGTTGTTGCTAATTAATTACCTTTAGAATGTGATAATGCCTCAAAATGCTGCATACTTATTGTTCAATTTAGTTAAAATGGGCTTTCATTGAAAGCTCATTTTTGTGTAAGTTACGATATAAGTCATCACTTTCATTTGAATCATTTTATTGAATAAATCATAGAAAGTTTCGCATTGTATTTTTAATACAAATGCAATGTAGCGTATTGCCAAAGGGTATTTATGGGAAAGCACGTATCAGTTACACTGGGCACAATTGAGCCTCTGGCGTTTTTTGATGAAATCAATTCAGGGAAAACTGCGCTTATCTGTGAAGGTGGTGGGCAGCGTGGTATTTTTACCGCTGGTGTACTGGACGAGTTTCTTATCGCAGGCTTTAATCCTTTTGATTTGATGATTGGCACTTCTGCGGGAGCACAAAATCTTTCTGCTTATATATGCGGGCAAGCTGGGTATGCGCGTCGTGTGATCACCCGTTATACAACGAACCCTCTATTTTTTAATCCACTGAGATTTATTCGTGGTGGACATCTTATCGACCTTGATTGGTTACTTGATACCATTGCCAAAGAGTTCCCTTTGCAGATGGATATTGGACTTGAAAAGATAAAATCAGGGCGTGAGTTCTATATGGGGACTAGCCGGAGCGATGATTTTTCAGCTGAATTTTTACAACCAGACGCTGATTCATGGCTTGATATTATTCGAGCATCAAGTGCTATTCCCGGTTTTTACCGCGATGGTGTCGAGCTTGCCGGCACGTTATATCATGACGGCGGAATTAGCGCGGCTATCCCAGTAGAGGAAGCTTATCGTCGCGGTGCAGATACGATTGTTGTTGTTAGGACGGTTCCTTCCCAAATGTATTTTACGCCAGAATGGGTAAAAAGAATGACTCGTTGGCTAGAAGGCGATAACAGCAACTTGCAACGTATGGCGGCAATGCTAAAAGTTCATCTGAAAAGTTACCGTAAAACGCAAGAATTTATTGAAAATCCACCAAACGATGTTCAGATATTTGAAATTTATCCACCAACGCCGCTTAAAAGTAGTGCATTGGGGAGTCGAATTGGCTCTTTGAATCAGGATTATCATACAGGAAGGCGCTGTGGGCGTTACTTTATTGCTGCTCTTGGTGCAAGTTTTGATAAACATGATTCTACTAATAATCGTTTCAGTCGGTTCATTGAAAAAAATATTTCTTATGAGCCACTAGATGATATCCCAGAACAAGATGATTTAGTACCTGCATTAGCCAGAGAAGCTATAGATTCTATTGAGTCACAAGTACTGCAAACAAGTGAACATCGTGATGGATAAGCTTTTAAATATTGCATCTCAAAAATTTATTGATACACATTGTCATTTTGATTTTCCGCCATTTAACCCGTTATGGTCTGATAGTTTGCAGCTCGCCAATCAGGCAGGGGTGAGCGATATCATCATTCCAACCGTTAGTTTAGATAACTTTGAACGAGTTTGGGAATTAGCTCATCAATACTCAGTATTGCATGCTGCAATGGGATTTCATCCGTTATATTTAAATGTGTTTAAAGATGAGCATTTAGATGTGCTCACCGATTTTCTTAATCAAAAAAGTAATAAATGTGTCGCTATTGGTGAAGTGGGTCTTGATCTTTATATGCAAGAACCGCTATTTGAGCGTCAGAAGTTGGTTTTATCGGCACAATTAAGATTGGCCAAACAATTTGATTTACCCGTTATTCTGCATTCGCGTAAAAGTCATGACCAATTGGCCGCCATGCTTCGTCGTTTAGATGTGCCTGCTAAAGGGGTTGTACATGGTTTTGCTGGAAGCCTTTCTCAAGCGCAGGCCTTTGTTAAATTAGGGTATTATATCGGTGTGGGCGGCACGATTACTTATGAGCGTGCAAATAAAACTCGCCAAGTTATGGCTGAATTGCCCCTAACGTCCCTTTTATTGGAAACCGATGCGCCTGATATGCCTGTCTCGGGCTTTCAGGGGGAACCCAATCGACCTGAGCGTATTGCTTTAATTTTTCGTTCTTTGTGCGAACTACGGCACGAATCTCCAGACGAAATTGCGCACCAACTTTATATTAACAGTTTAGCGTTATTTCATCTGAAACAATAAATGGCAATACCGACAAATAATTACCATGGTGAATTATTGTTTTGATTGGTTTTTTATGGAATAAGTGAATTTTTTGAATGCTTTAATGATACCAAGTTATTATCATTGATACAGCGAGTTCTGAGCTAAAGAGTACTCATCGTTTGAACATTACCTTATTTAATCCATGTAATAATTGCAGTTTTCTGTTTTATACTCGCTGCAATGGACATCATTTAATCCTTAATTCCTTGTAGAAAGGCATTTGGCCTTCCGCTTTTATTTAATTCAGTTATATTCTTTTTGGGGTTTTATATCCAATTTCAATTTTTCAACTATTCTTAGCTAAGCTAATTAATGATGTAGTAAGGTATCAAAAAGCCATTTGAGAGAATCAAGTTGAAGCTAAATAGCGTATAATGGCGATCTGATTCACACTTTTTATTTTAATAATGTAACGTTCAGTCGATTAATGTGATTTGTAGCACATAAATTAGCGCTGTTCCATGGTCAAATAGAGGCAAGTAAGCTGCTAATGGAACTGCTAGTTCTTAGAGTAACGTTACTCTAGGGTATCGTGCGGTGAGAAGGATCTCAGCTGCTTAGCTCGGAAAGAGTCCGGCTAGCATCTTTATGGAACAAGCCCGCTCGCCAACAAAGAACGTGTCGTTCTGAAGATAAACAACGTTGGAGAGTTATATGACTGATTTAAATGCGGCTGCGCAACGCGCACTGAACCTGATGGATTTAACCACTTTAAATGATGACGATACTGATGCTAAAGTCATTGCATTGTGTCATCAAGCTAAAAGCCCAGCAGGTAATACCGCTGCTATTTGTATTTACCCTCGCTTTATTCCTATTGCTCGTAAAACTTTACGTGAGCAAGGTACACCAGATATTCGCATTGCAACAGTAACCAATTTTCCGCACGGTAATGATGATATTGAAATTGCAGTAGCGGAAACTAAAGCAGCGATTGCTTATGGTGCAGATGATGTTGATGTGGTATTCCCATATCGCGCTCTGATTGCAGGTAATGAAAAAATTGGTTTTGATTTAGTGAAAGCTTGTAAAGAAGTTTGCGCTGCTAATAACGTATTACTGAAAGTTATTATTGAAACAGGCGAGCTAAAAGATGCGGCATTGATCCGTAAAGCGTCAGAAATTTCAATCAAAGCAGGCGCTGATTTTATTAAAACTTCAACAGGAAAAGTGCCTGTAAATGCAACGCTAGAAAGTGCCGAAATCATGATGCAAGTTATTCATGATATGGGTGTGGCTAAAACAGTTGGTTTTAAACCAGCTGGTGGCGTGCGTACTGCTGAAGAAGCTGCACAATACTTAGCATTAGCAGGTAGAATTTTAGGTGATGACTGGGCCGATAGCCGCCATTTCCGTTTTGGGGCATCAAGCTTACTGGCGAGTTTATTAAATACCCTCGGCTTTGATACTAAAAAATCAAGCAGCAGTTATTAATCGCCATTGCAATTTTACGCGCGCTATTATTCGCTATTAAAGTTGATAGCCGCGTAGTTATTGCCGATAAATTCTATTTGAATTGAGGAGTATATCGTGTTTTTAGCGCAAGAAATTATTCGTAAAAAACGTGATGGTAAGTCATTAAGTGAAGAAGAAATTCGCTTCTTTATTAATGGCGTGCGTGATAATTCGGTCTCAGAAGGTCAAATCGCTGCATTAGCGATGACGATTTATTTTAATGATATGACTATGCCAGAGCGTGTCGCATTGACACTGGCTATGCGTGATTCAGGTACGGTACTGAATTGGAAATCATTAAATCTCAATGGCCCATTGGTTGACAAACATTCAACTGGCGGTGTCGGTGACGTAACTTCGCTTATGTTGGGACCAATGGTGGCGGCTTGTGGCGGTTATGTGCCGATGATTTCGGGGCGTGGACTAGGTCATACAGGTGGTACGCTGGATAAACTCGAAGCTATTCCAGGTTTTGATATTTTCCCTGATGATGCGCGCTTTCGTGACATCATTACCAATGTCGGCGTGGCGATTATTGGTCAGACAAATTCTCTGGCTCCGGCGGATAAACGCTTTTATGCGACGCGCGATATTACCGCAACCGTTGACTCTATTCCTTTAATTACGGCTTCAATCTTAGGTAAAAAACTTGCCGAAGGTCTGGATGCATTAGTTATGGACGTCAAAGTCGGTTCTGGCGCATTTATGCCAACCTACGAAAAATCAGAGCAACTGGCTGAATCTATTGTTCAAGTGGCTAATGGCGCAGGTTGTAAAACAACAGCCTTGTTAACAGACATGAATGAAGTACTGGCCTCAAGCGCAGGTAATGCAGTTGAAGTTCGTGAAGCGGTACAGTTTCTAACAGGTGAATATCGCAACCCACGTTTGTATGAAGTGACCATGGCTCTTTGTGTTGAAATGCTAGTATCAGGTTCACTGGCTGCAAACCGAGAAGAAGCGCGCCAAAAATTACAAGCAGTACTGGATAACGGTAAAGCAGCTGAGATCTTTGGTCGTATGGTTGCAGCACAAAAAGGTCCAAGTGATTTTGTTGAAAATTACAGCAAATATCTACCAACAGCAGTGCTAAACAAAGCTGTTTATGCGCCAAAAGACGGTATCATCACACAGATGGATACCCGTGCGCTCGGTATGTCTGTTGTAACTTTAGGTGGAGGACGTCGTAAAGCGACAGATCCTATCGATTATAGCGTTGGTTTAAGTGATATCGCGGCTTTAGGCACTAAAGTTGATACGCAAACACCTCTTGCAATTATTCATGCTAACAGCGAAAAAGCATGGGAAGAGGCAGCTAAAGAAGTCCGTGATGCGATGATTATTGGTGATAAAGCGAGTGAAACAACACCAATGGTGTATCGTCAAATCAGCGAATAGACAATTTAGGTTCAAGCAGGTGTAAAGGCTTGCTATACCGCAGGAGAATAAATATGAAACGCACATTTATTATGGTTTTAGATTCCTTTGGGATCGGTGCTGCACATGATGCAGATAAATTCGGCGATGTAGGTGCAAACACACTTGGTCATATTGCAGATGCATGTGCTCGTGGTGAAGCTAATATTGGTCGTAAAGGCCCATTGCATTTACCTAATTTAACTAAACTCGGTTTAGGTAAGGCAGGGGAAGAATCTTGCGGAACATTCCCAGCAGGTCTTGATCCTAACGCAGAAATTATTGGTGCATACGGCTATGCGAGCGAAATTTCTTCAGGTAAAGACACACCGTCAGGCCACTGGGAAATCGCGGGTGTACCTGTGTTATTCGATTGGGGCTATTTCAGTAATGAAGAAAATAGCTTCCCACAAGAATTGCTTGATACATTAGTTAAAAGAGCAAATCTTCCGGGTTACTTGGGTAACTGTCACTCATCAGGTACCGTTATTCTTGATCAACTGGGTGAAGAGCACATGAAAACCGGCAAACCGATTTTCTATACCTCTGCTGACTCCGTATTCCAGATTGCTTGTCATGAAGAAACGTATGGCTTAGACAAACTGTATGAGCTGTGTGAAATTGCACGTGAAGAGCTTACCAAAGGCGGCTACAACATTGGTCGTGTCATTGCGCGTCCATTTGTTGGCGACAAAGCGGGTAACTTTGCACGTACAGGTAACCGTCATGACTTAGCCGTTGAGCCACCAGCACCAACAATGTTGAAAAAATTAGTTGAAGAGAAACAAGGTGAAGTGGTTTCTGTTGGTAAAATTGCTGATATTTATGCCCATGTTGGTATTACCAAAAAAATCAAAGCAACCGGACTTGATGCGCTGTTTGATGCAACAATTGAAGAAATGAAACTGGCTGGCGATAACACTATTGTTTTCACGAACTTTGTAGATTTCGACTCATCTTATGGTCACCGTCGTGATGTTGCAGGCTATGCTGCGGCGCTCGAATTATTTGACCGTCGTCTACCAGAACTAATGAAACTAGTTAAAGAAGATGACATTCTTATTTTAACTGCTGACCATGGTTGCGACCCAACTTGGCCGGGTACTGATCATACACGTGAGCACATTCCTGTTCTCATTTATGGTCCAAAAGTAAAACCTGGTTCTTTAGGTCATCGTGAAACTTTCGCGGATATTGGTCAGACTGTGGCTAATTATTTTGATTTATCACCAATGGATTATGGTAAATCAATGCTCTAAGCATTTAGATTTTAAATTAAGGTGGGAGACCACCTTAATTATTTTAATTAAATTTATTATTTAAAGGGAATAAAAATGGCTACTCCACATATTAATGCTGAAATGGGTGATTTCGCTGATGTTGTTCTGATGCCAGGCGACCCATTACGTGCGAAGTATATTGCAGAAACCTTCCTTCAAGACGTGCGTCAAGTGAATAACGTACGTGGCATGCTAGGTTTTACTGGTACCTATAAAGGCCGTAAAATTTCTGTCATGGGCCACGGTATGGGTATTCCTTCTTGCTCTATTTACGCGAAAGAATTGATTACTGATTTTGGTGTAAAAGTGATTATTCGCGTTGGTTCATGTGGTGCAGTGATGGATGACGTTAAACTTCGTGATGTTGTTATCGGTATGGGTGCATGTACTGACTCTAAAGTTAACCGTCTGCGTTTTAAAGATCACGACTTTGCCGCTATTGCTGACTATGATTTAGTACACAATGCAGTAGAAGCCGCAAAAGCGAAAGGCTCTAATGTCCGTGTGGGTAACATTTTCTCTGCGGATCTTTTCTATTCGCCAGATCCTGATTTTTTCAAAGTGATGGAAAAATACGGCATTTTAGGTGTGGAAATGGAAGCTGCGGGTATTTATGGTGTTGCTGCTGAGTTTGGCGCACGTGCACTGACAATTTGTACTGTTTCAGATCATATTAAAACTGGCGAGCAAACTTCATCAGAAGAGCGTCAAACTACATTTAATGAAATGATTGAAATTGCATTAGAATCAGTGCTGTTAGGCGATAAATAATTTTTTATTCGAACCTAAATTATTTTGTAAGAATGCCACGTTAAGCGTGGCATTTTTTATGGCGCAAATAAGATATGATTGAAGTTAGTCCCAAAATGGGATTTAATATTGAGTAAGTCCCATTTCGGGACTAAGCTAGCAAGATGAAAATCATCTCTATAAAAGCGCTAAAAGACTTTTGGGTAAGGTATCCTGAGTCAGAACAACCCCTGAAGGCATGGATAGATGAAGCAATTAAGGCAAATTGGAAAAATCCTTCAGAAATCAAAGGAATGTATCGTAGCGCAAGTATTTTGAAAAATAAGCGAGCGGTATTTAATATAAAAGGAAATTGTTACCGGTTAATTGTGGCTATTGCATATCAGCGTGGATGGATATTTGTTAAGTTCATCGGAACTCATAAACAATATGATAAAGTTGATGCAGAAACGGTGGATTTGGAGTCATGATAATGAAAATTAAACCCATCAGAACAGAACAAGATTATGAAGCGGCTCTGCGAGCGGTTTCTCCGATGTTTGATAATGAGCCAGAGCTAGATACCCCAGAGGGGGATTATTTTGAGGTGATGTGTTTACTCATAGAAGAATATGAAAAGGAGCATCATCCTATTGAGGCGCCAGATCCTATCGAAGCAATAAAATTTCGTATGGAGCAACAAGGGTTGACAGTTAAGGACCTTGAATCTGCGATAGGTAAAGCCAACCGAGTATATGAAATTTTGAATGGAAAACGTAATTTAACGCTTCCAATGATCCGCCGGTTGCATTGCCAATTTGGCATTCCATTACGTAGTTTAGTGGGAATCTAATGTTTCCCCATAATAATTTTATGCCACGTTAAGCGTGGCATTTTCTATGGCTTAAATTTTAAGCTAGTTTCTTGATGCGACTCATCATGACTGCATCAACATATTGTCCATCACGAAAAGCGTAGTCACGCATTTTCCCTTCAAGCTCAAAGCCGAATTTTTCATAGAGTCCAACACCGCTCTCATTGGTGGCAAAGACTTCTAGTTCGATACGGTGGATGTTCAGCCAATTATCACAGTAATCGACCATCACTTGCATTAGCTGAGAGCCGATACCTTTACCTTGATGCGCTTCACTGACTGTAATGCCAAAAGTCGCGACATGTTTACGTCGAGCTTGACTGGCTTGGTTAATTACTAATAGCCCAACGACCTTATCATCAAGCATGGCAACAAATTGAGTGACGAGCGGATCATTTGCCCCTAATCGCACTTCCCAGGTTTTTTCTGTTGGGTAAGGTAGCTGTAAGGTATTGGCATAGGCCGAATAGTCGGCGTGCATTTGAGTGATAGAGGGAACATCGTTCAAGGTTGCTCTGCGGATGGTTACGTTATTCATTGTATATATCTTATTTATTTTATATGTAAGCATTAATACATCAAGTATTAGCCTTGTCAATGATATGAATTAAATAATATTATTTTCAGCATCAAAAATATGAATATCGCTATTTGATATCACTATTTTATAAGTGTCTATATTATTTTTTTAATAGCTCTTAAATTAAAGGAAATAAAGTATGGGTTTTTATATTAGTAGACATATAACAGAATCTGATACATTACAAATAATGATTAATAAAAAAATTAATAATAAGAAGGTAAAAGATGAAACATTAAATAAAATGGCAAAAAGAATAGAGTTCATTACACAAAAAAATAACAATCTTCCTTTCAAGGATGAGCTTGTTAAGGCTAGTGATGCATTAACTAAGTTTAAATGCGTTCCTGCCAAAATTAAGATACAAAAAATGATTGATGATACCTTAGCTAAAAATATGAGTAATGGCATATCGTTAGATAATAAAGTAAGCGATTCTATCACTGATTGTATTAATGAATCTTCCAAAGAATTGGATGCTATAATAGATAGTATTCCTACTATAGATAAAAATAAAGATATAAATGGCAAAAATCATTTAATTAAAGAGAGTGATGAAATAAAAGATATTTTCTTTAAAAAAAGATTTAATGATGATATTTCTGCCAAAACATGCAATGAAATTGAAAAAAGAATTGAAATAATTAAAGGTAAAAAAAATAATGATGAAATGATATTTGAAATTAGTACTATAAAGAGTTACTTAATTGAATGTGAATTATCTAGTAATGTACATGAAAAAATAAATAAAATATTGGACAAATATTTAGAGTTATTAATGAAAAAACAAAGAAATAATTTAGTAGTTGATAAATTATTAAAAACAGAAGTAATAGACAATATGCCTGAAAATGGCGTAGAGGCAACAGTTACGGAAGACCAATTACCACCGGTAGATGTTTTAGAAGATGTCTTAATCTCAACCTTGAAAAACAGCCATTACTCAGATAAAGCTATAGAAAAAGTCAAATGTCATATAAAGAAAATAAAGGGTAATGAAGGGATTAAAAAAAGAATATATAATATTTTAAAACTTTCAACAGAACCAAGTGATGTTGAAAGTTGGAAGTATAAAGATGAGTTAATTATTTTAAATTTGAAAAAATCAAATAAACTACTTAATTATGAGGTTGAAATTCAGTATGAAAAAAAACTTCATCCTAAATCTAGAACAATATCAACATCAACATCTGACTTACATAAAATACAGGAAAATAAAAATGTCGATGATATTAGGGATATGGCTTTATTAGCGATTGATAATAAAGGACGCATAAGGGAATTACCTAATTACATTGAAAATAAACTTAATGAAATTAAAAATAAAGATACAATTAATATACTTAAAGATGCTAGAGTTACATTATTAAAAGGAGCCGCATATCAATATGATAAAAATCCTGATATTAGTAAGATATTGGAACTGGCTTGTGCTAAAAATATAATTTCAGAGCATAGAGTTTCTTTCGGTGATAAAATTACTAATTCATTAAGTGATGTTGGCAACAGAATACGGAAGGTTTTTTTTAATTTTATTTCAGGAGTAAGAAGTATTTGGCATAATCCAACGGAACACTAATTATTCTGTTATTATTTAGCCAACAGTTTGATATTAACTATTGGCTAAATAACATTATATTTTAGTTTCTACGGCGTCATCATAAAGACTTTACTGTTTTGCCCTAAATATTGACGTGCTAAACGGTTAATATCTTCTACTGACAATTGACGGATAATCCCTTGTTCTTGGTTTAACCGTTGATATTGCTTATCATCAGAAGCTATTTGCGCCAGAGCTTCAGTCCAATAACCCGAACTATCTGTGACTTGTGCATTTTCAGTCAGCCAGATATTTTTGGCTTCTGTCAGTTCTTTTTCTGTAATACCTGATTGGCGTATTTGCGAAATAGTTCTCTGTGAAATTTGGATCATCTCATCAGCGCGTTCTGGGGATGTAGTAAAGTTCAGACGAGCAAAATAGTAAGGTTGTGGTTTTTTTGCCAACATCTGTGAAAAACCGAGGGCATAGATACCACTGGCTTTTTCACGTAATTCACCGCGTAAACGTTGACTGACAACAGTATCAAGAAGCTGCATGGCGAGCTGATCTTGCTGTGTCCATTGCGCAGGCGCGGCAAATTGCATACTCACCATACTTTTATCACTGCTACTGATGGGATAGCGTTTATCAAAGCTTGCCATTTTTGGCATGATCCCTTGATCTCGCCAAGTTAATTTTTGGTTACTGGCGGGGATAGATGCAACCCATTGTTCTAATAGTGGTTTTAATTCACGAGTATTGACGGCACCTGTGATCACCAAAGTCATATCTGCGGTTGAAGTCAACAGCTGGCGATTTGCTTGCTGTAATTGCTGCGCAGTGAATTGATTCCAACCACCTTTTGGATTAATTACTAGTAATTCGCCATGGTTGTAGCTTTCCAAATTAATATTATCGAGGAAAGTACGTTCAACCGGTGTTTTTGACAGGTTCAATGCAAAGGATTGTTTTTGTTGCTCCAGTTTCTCACCGCTAAATTGTGGCGCAGTTAGCTTCAAGTGCAACAGTTGTAATGTGGTTTCTAAGTTATCGACTGGCGTTTTACCACGATAACCGTGGGTAAGTAGTTCACTATAAGGACGCAGCGAAATCTGATTTTGTTTTGCCAGTAATGCGAGATCACGGGCACTGTAATTGCCGTAACCACTACTTTCAGGTAATTTCAACGCCCAGTCTGTCAGCCCTGCGGTTTGTGCAGTTTCTAAAGAACGGCCACCCGGAAGTTGTAAATTGAATTGAATGTCTTCTTTGAGATTTTTATCTGCTTTAACAATTACCTGAATACCATTACTTAATGTCCAGTGCTCTGTTTTCGCAACGGGCAGTGAAGACTGCTCAACGATAGACCCTTTTACAACGCTCGGTAATTGCAATTGAATCGCTTGGGAACGCAGGGTAAATGGTCCTGGAGTGCTTTGACGAATGCGCTGCCACTGGGCATTAAACGCGGCATTGTCTATTGCTGCGGCATCAGTATCAGGTCCAATTAACGCCAAACGAGGAGAGGCGATTTGCAGAAATTTAGCGATATGCTGCTGTAAGTCTTGTGGCTTAATGTCTTTTATCAACTGATAGCTATTATCGAGCTGTTGGCGTTTGTTCCACATTGGCATATCGTATTCAAGAGCGGTAGTCACTTGGCCTGCAAGATATTCATTACTGTAGCGCTGTTCAGAAGCGGCTTGCTGACTCAATTTTTTCAACATGGCTTGTTTGACACTATCGAGCTCTTCTTGTGTGACAGGCTCTGTAGCAAGTCGCTGTAATTCAGTAAACAGGATCTCGGTTGCTCCGGTGTAATCATTCCCTTTAGGGTGAATAATCATTAATTGTTGTAGGCGTTGATTATCTAACATTGCCCCTTGTTCATTAATACTGATTGAGGGGATCAAGCCGTTATCAACCATTACTGAGAAACGTTGATTTAAAATGGCGAGCCATAGGTTATCGAGCAAGTCATCAGTTTGGCCAAGGCGGGTATTTAATGGTGCGCTGACGTCTTTTTGCAGGGAAAACTGTACGTAGCGAGCGCCTTGCTCTTTATCAAATACTCCCTGAACTAACATATTGGTTGAGCTTGCAAAGGTTTTCCATTGCGGATCGTCTTGTGAAATTTTGTCAGGTTTTGGTAAGGCAAATAGGGTATTAACTTCATTACGTACTGATGATGAATTAAAATCACCAATAACAATCAAAGTCATTCGCTGTGGTTGATACCATGCTTGATAGTAATTTTTGGCTTGTTCAATTGGGGCTTGGCGAACAACATCTAATGAGCCGATAGGATTGCGATTAACATAGCGACTGCCGTGGTAGCGTAGTTTTTCAAGACTATCATTGATGCGAAAACCCATACCTTGGCGTAGGCGCCATTCTTCAACAATGACAGGGCGCTCTTTCTCAAAAGCCTCTTGATCGAAAGTCATGTTAGATGCCCAATCTGCCATTACCTGTAAACTTGTTGTTACCTGTGCTGGTGTTGCTTCCGGTAATGAAAGCTTATACAGAGTGGTATTTAGACTGGTAATTGCATTAACATGGCTACCCAGTTTTAATCCCTGTTGCTCAAGTTGCTTAAAGCCGGTTGTACCTGGGAAATGTTTAGTACCTTTAAAGGCCATGTGCTCAGTAAAGTGCGCTAAACCGAGCTGTTGCTCATTTTCTTGTATCGAACCGCTATTAACCAATAAACGTAATTCAACACCCGGTTGACTACGTTGCAGCAGGTAAACTTGTAATCCATTATCTAATTGATAATGTTGAATATCGCTACGAACGGGCAAAAGAGTCTGTGAGTTTTTACTGATAGAACTGCTCGCGCAGCCTCCTAGCAGCAGACCAATAAATGTCGCTAACGTGATTTTACGAAGCATATTCTGGTGTTCCTGTTGATAAGTGGGCATTAAATTCAGATAGATCAATTTGCTGTTCAGCCAGTGAGGAAATAAAGCGTTGATGGCTGACTAAAACAATCGCACTTTCATGAAGTTGTGCCTTTAATAAAGCGATTAATTCTAATGCGCTATTTTCATCAAGGGCGGATGTGGTTTCATCTAAAAGTAACAATTTAGGGCGATTGAGTAATAAACGAGCAAACATAATACGTTGTTGCTCACCACCGGAAAGTCGGTTATTCCAATCGGTTTCTAATGTAAGTTGATGATGAAGTTTTTCCAGCCCAACTAAGGTCAGTGCATATTGAAAATCAGCAAGGCTAAATTTAGAAATAGCTTGTGGATAAGCTAATAAACTATCTAAGCGGCTAATAGGTAAATAAAGGCGTTGTGGTATCCACATTACGCTATTGGTTCGTGAAATATCACCAGAGAAAAATGGCCAATGACCACTTAGCGTACGTAACAATGTCGATTTACCGATGCCTGAACGACCTGAAATTAACGTCAATTCACCTTGTTTAGCGATTAAGCTAACATGATTAATTAGTTGTCTATTGTCGGCCGTTGAAACGGTTAAATTGGCGCTTAAAGGTATTGAGGTTTCTTGAATTTTGACTTCAGAATTTTTATCATTTTCCAGTAAAATCACAAAATTATACAGACGTGAAACCGTCGCTTGCCATGCTGCAATTTCTTTATAAGCAAAAATAAACCAACCTAACGACGTTGCCACGCTGCTGAAGGCTTGGCGTAATTGCATCAAGCCACCTAACATAATTTCACCCGCAAGAAATTTAGGAAGTGCTAATAAAACAGGTGCTAATGCTGTAACTTGTTGATATCCCACCGTGTAAAATGACAGATTTCGTTCACAGCTGATTAAGCGATTCCAGTTACCAATGATTTCACTAAATCGACCCATCAGCTCTTTTCTATCTTGATTTTCACCGCGTTGACCTGCGATAGCATCTCCGTGCTGGCGGCAGTTAATTAATGAACTACGATAGTCTGCTTCACGGCGTTGTTTATCCATATGCAAACGGCGTAGTGGAAATCCAATCCATTGGGTCAGTGCAATACCAATAATGGTGTAAATAATACAAGCCCAAAACATATAACCCGGAATGGTCCAATCACTGCCAGAAAAACTAAATGTCAGACTACCTGATAGTGTCCATAAAATTGCGGCAAAGGATACAAGGGTTAACATGGAATGTAAGAAAGTGACTAATAAATTTAAGGTAGATTCCACTAATAAGCGGATATCTTCTGCAATACGTTGGTCAGGGTTATCAGGCTCTTGGGAAGTGAGCCTGAGCATGTAGTGCTTGCTGTTAGGGGAAAGCCAGCGACCAAGGATGAGTTCAGTCATGCCTTTACGCCAGCGAATAACAAGCATTTGCTTGAGGTAATTTCCCATTACTACTACGAATATAAGCCCACTGACCAATATCACAAAGTATTGCAATAGCCCATATAGCGCTTGTCCATCAAGCTTTTGCAGTGAGTTATAAAAGTCACCATTCCACGCATTCATTTTGACGTTGAACCAAACCGATGTCAGGGTCAGGCCAAGAGAGGCGAAAAGGAGTATCCAGCAGAAAAGGGCAGCACGCTGCCCCCAAAAAGGTTTAACTAAATAGAAAAATTGTTTTAGTGTCTTCATGACGCCTATTTCTTTTTTGTTGTTGCTCACATTGTTATTTTTGTACTGAATTAAAGGTCGTAATTAACCTGTAACCAGAACTGACGGCCTGCATCGTAAGATTTCAAGGTTCTATCTTCGAATACAAAGCGGTCGGCAATATTTTTATTATTCAACACATTATTGACTTCAACAGAGAAACCAAAGCCATAGGCGAAGTCAGGTTTCCAGCCGAGACGTGTGTCCCATGTGTATTTGCTGGCAAAGTTTTGCTTAGTGTATTTACGTATTTGACCCACTTCAGGATCGGAATAGTAAGAGTTGTCATAGCGAACGGCTTGGCTACGTGCTCCCCACCATTGCAGGCGGTTATACCAAGTCACATCATATTCATCCCAGACACTGGTTAACTCTAAATTGAGCTTAATAGGTGAGTTGAAACTGGTTGATGGTAGTTTTGAGGCATCAATAACTTTACCGTCGTACCAGACTTTATTCAGATTAACTTTATTGGCTGGATCGTAAGCAGTATAACCCGCATCTTTCGGTGTGTTACTTTCGCTTTGTTGCCATGTAAAGGAGGCGGTCATGACATGAGACGCATCTGCCCATTCCCACGGCTGGGTGTTACTTGTTGATAATGTGACTGTATCGTGTGAACTGCGGCCACCGTTATCAAAGGTACGGATATTTCGTGTATTTGGATCTCGTGGGTTATCGTATTTAGTCCGATTTCTGACTTCGTCATAACCTTCGCGGTGTACGTATTGTAAGCGCCATGTGGTGGATAAAATTTCTTGTTGTAGAGCGAGGGTTAACTCATCGTTATAAGGGGTTTTGAGTGACTCAAGTCCCTCATAATCTTTTTGATTATCCCAGCTATTATTATTTGGATTCATTGAACATGGGTTATCTTCATCACCCCAACAGTTTTGCATGCCACCATTTTGTGCACCATATAGTGCATAAGTGAGCATAGAACGACCATAATAGCGGTTAGCGCCCGCAATTATTTGTGTTTTACTATCACCAAAAACATCATAGACGCCACTTAAACGAGGGGCAATATTGGTGCGGTTAACAAAGTCATCACGGTCAAGGCGAATACCTGGGCGAAGAGTTAATTTGCCATATTGAATGCTATCGTCGAGAAATATTGCGTAGTTAGTGTAATCAGCGGAGTAGGAGCCAGCACGAAAACGATTAATATTACTTAAGTGACCAGTATATACATCGTTTTCATCAAGATCACCGGAGTAGGTGTAACGGAAGTAATCATTATCACGCAGATAGGTGCCTTTAGTATAATTAACTTCAGCACCCATTGTCGGCTGGTGCATTAACCCTAATCCATCTTCTTGCTGATTAAAGCGCATTACAGTTTTAAGGCCATGATTTTTTTGTTTGGATTCTAAATCACCAAGGCCACCGCTATTTCGTTCAATCATCTGCCAGTTTGCATCGAAAGCGCGAACAGTTAGCGCATATTTTTGGTCATTTTTGCGATCATCTTTTAAATCTTGCGTATTGGCGGTAACTTCTAATTGACCGAGATCTAATTGGTGTTTGAATACCGCAGTAAAACCAAGCCCATCATGAGTTGAATCATATCCAGAGTTACTCACGGAAGATGAAAATAGACGGCTATCGTAAGAGGCATAGTTTGCGGATAAATCTAATGAGCTCTTCTCGGATAAATCAACTGAATATTTTAAGAAGTAGTTATCTGAGGTGCGACGTTGATTTTTTTTACCTGAATCTGAAAAAATGGGTTCGATTGAATTATTTTCAAGGACAAATGCCTCTCCGCCAGTTACCGTCATCGGTATTGTTGAACTACGGCGTGATGCAGAGAAAACTAACCCTGAATTTTCACTCACACCAAGCTCGAACCAACCACCAAAATCACTTTTGTCGAAGCGGTTTTGGAAACGGGCGGGGTTAGCTGTATCATTTTTAGTTGTATCAATGCCTTGAGATGAATCGTGGAATAAATTGTTCCAACCAGAGCGCGTTAAACGATAATAAGCATGGGCACTATTTTCACCCTGCCAGCGGCGGCTATTAACTTCGACCGTTCCGCCCGTAAATCCACCGAATTCGACAGGAATATTATTGTCATATACCGCCATGCTATCAATCAGGCGACTATCAATGTAAATCCCTTGATCTCCACTGCTTAGGCGAGTTGACGTTTCCCCCAGACCACTGTCTGCGGGGTCAAAGTCATTGTTGAAACTGACGCCATCAAGGCGATAGGCATTTTGGTAGCTACTAGAACCATGAATGGAAATACGGGAAGGTTTTATTTCCCCTTGGTTCATAGAGTTACTGTCATTATTGGCAAATTGTACGGCTGGGTTTGTCTTCATCAAATCAGTAATATTGCCGTCACCGGTATTTTTCTGACTGATTTCTTCTGAAGTTACGTATTGTGGGGCTGACATCACATCCGTTGTCGGGTGGTTTTGTACCACACCAGAGACTTGTGTTTCAGGAAGAACCAATGTGCCTTGGTTTAAATTCTGAGGACGAATAACGAACACACCATTTTCATTAACCAGTTCTAGCCCGCTACCGATGAGTATTTTTTGTAATGCGGTTTGCGCGGTATAGTTGCCTGATAATGCAGGTGCTCGTAAGCCATTGAGTTGGCTTTTATCATAAAGTAACTGTAACTGTCCTTGAGTACTGATTTGTGAAACCGCAGTGGCTAGCGATTGTTCCGGTAATGAGAAAGACTGTTCTTGCGCAATAGCGGATTGGCAAACTATTGCGCTACTGACAGCCATCGACAGCGCAAGTGGTTTTAACCGACCTTGTGTAAACTGAATAGACATGCGTATCCCTTATTCTTAAGCTGCACAAAAAGTGTGCTGAAAATTGCCAAATAAAATAACAACTGCTTAAGAAGAGGGTGAAATGAGAATTATCCTCACCTGCAAATGAAAATATTTTTCATTTATTTTTTTTGTTCTGGATAATCAATATATTATCTTTATCTTTATAAACGACTTCAACGGGTAATAGCGATGGAAGGGCTTGGAAAAACTTTTCTGGTTGGCGTAAATTGATACGGCCAGAGATTTTACTGTTGGCGAGGGTTGGGGGTGATAGCTCAATATTAGCTGAAGAGTAGGCATGAAGTTCACGTAAAACATCTGCAAGCGGCTTATCAATAAAGACCAATTCACCGAATCGCCATCTGGCAATATTTAACGGCTCGATATTATTGCGAGTAATTTTGCTGTTGATACCTGCGCTAGTGGCGCTTTCGCCAGCTAATAGATAAATTGCTTTTTGATCATTCGCACTTTGAAAGCTCACAATGCCTTGACTGACATTGACGGAGACTTGCTGGCCTTTTTTATCGACTTCAAATTCAGTTCCTACGACTTGAATTCGTCTTTCGTTTGTCTGAATAACAAAAGGGCGATAGGGGTTGGATTTTACTTTGAAGTATACATTTCCTTCATCTAAATAGAGATTTCGGATCTGTGTTTCATAGGCAACTCGAATACGTGTCTGGCGATTAAGAAAAAGCTGCGAGCCATCAGATAACGTCACTTCTTTTGGGGAGTCAGTGGCGACGAGAGTCATATTGTTGAGCAACATGGCGGGCAAATGGCTATAAGGTAAAAACAAAATCGCTGCAATAAAAAAAGCCGCGAGTGTATTTCCAAGGGGACGCCATAAACGAAAAAAATGACGTTTTGGGGATATCAACTCCACAGAAGTAGGACGCGGCATTGCATCAAAGTCACGCCAAATACCTGCGATAGCATCATAGGCTTTGGCGTGTTCAAGAGATGCACTCAGCCACAATTTGAACTGCGTTGACTCTAAGGTGGTTATGCGCTGGCTGTGCATACGAGTAAACCAAAGCGCCGCCTCTTCATCAATACGTTCCGCGTCATCTGACTTTTGCGAAGGGGTCTGTGTCATTAATTATTGTTGCCCTGATTATCAAGGTGTTTTTTACAATGTACTAACGCAGCCGCGATGTGCTTTTCAACCATACTGATTGAAATTTCCATGCGTTCTGCAATCTCACTTTGAGACAATCCATCAAAACGGTAAAGTAAAAAGGCTTCTCTACGACGAGGTGGCAGTAAATCAATGGCTTCGCCAAGTCTTTGTATACGTTGTTGATGTTCTAATATTTCACTGGGATCTTCTTGCGTTTGTTCAAAACTGTGTTCAAAGTCAATATCATCGATAGAGGTTTCTGATTTACTTTGGCGTTGATTACGGCGCCAGTGGTCAATCAAAACATGATTGGCAATTTTGAACAAATACGCACGGCTCTCTTTTATCGGAGATTGCTCTTTACGATTAAGCCATAGTGTAAACACATCCTGTGATAAATCATCTGCATCATTGCTGTTATCTAGCCGATTGCGGAAAAAGCGGACAAGTTGGCTATAAGTTGACTGATATGCACCGCTAATTTTTCGGGCAAGGGATTTATCATTCGTCATTTTGCTGGTGTCAAAATAGTGAAAGAACACAATTAATGTGTCGTTAATAATCTGCTCAGATTACTTTATCTATTAAATCAATAAGTTATTTTAATTATTGTAAATGCAGTAATAATAATGAATATCATTTTTGTTTGTATTATGCCTATAATCTACAAAAAATAAAGTCGTGAGGCAAAATATGAGCAGTATTGCGGGCAAGTTAGAAAGCCCGATTTTCCGTCCTTTGGGCGGTTTGTTTTTAAGTATTCTTTTTCATGGAACGCTGGCAGTGATTTTAGTTGGCTGGTTCACGTCAACAATTCCAAAAACAGGGGTATTGCCGCCTGCCATTTCGTTGCAGCTTGGCGTGTACCAACTGGAGCAACATGCAGAACCCGAAGTTAATCATGCACCTAAGCAGCAGATGGTGACTCGTGAAGAAACACTGCCTGAAGTAGTTGAGAAGATAGATAAATTGCCACAGACGCCCCTTGTGGATAATGGTACTTTGACCAAAGTCAGCGAGAAAAAACGCCCACCCAAAAAGAAAATTCCACAGGAAAAAAAGGTTTTTGAAGATGCCCCTGTGACCACTCAAGAGTCGGCGGTTACATCAATGCCTACCTCGGGGAGCGCATCAAGTAATAGTGCTAATTTTTCCAGCAATTCTTCTGCGGCAGTGAGTGGTCAACAAAGTTGGCATAGTGAAGTTCATCAACGATTAGCTAAAGCCAAGCGTTATCCAAGAGCGGCTCTACGTTTTCGTTCAACGGGGGTTTCTCAAGTCAAAGTTACGGTTGATAGTAAAGGCTTAGTGATTAACGCCAGTTTGATGAATTCATCAGGTACTAAAGTGCTTGATAAAGAGGCCTTGGCAACTATCTCACGCGCAGCGCCTTTTCCTATCCCACCAGAAACATTGCTGATCGATGGGAAAGTTGAATTTATCGCGCCTATTGTGTTTGATACCAGCACTATCTAATCAGGGGGCAACCCCCTGTTTAGTCGCTAGAAGATGACGGTTTAGTGGGTTTTGTTTTTGGTGGCGATTTTCTTGGGTTGTAAGGTCTTGGGTCTTTTTTACGTCTTAAATGAGGCGTTCTTTTCGGCGGTGCTTTTTTATCGCCTTGTTCCATATTGTCAGCCTCTTCATCACTTTCTTCATCATTGGCTTCATTACTGACCACTAAAGGTAACGGCAGGCTTTGGCCTTTCTTTTTCTTTAAGCGAAATAGTGTGTTTGCCAAGACAAAACCAATGCAAAGCGCCAATAAAATAAAAATACGCAGGACATTTGTACTGTTATCAGCTTGCTGAATTTCGGCGTTGAGTAGCTCGGTATCAATAGTTAAACGCAAATGTCCTTTGGGTTCTTTATCCCCAAGAATAGGCACAACTAATTGATACTGAAAATTTTGTAGTGATTGATTACCGTCAATGGCAAGCCTTTCTCGAACAGTGGCAGGTTCTCCGACTTGCGTAATTAAGGTGCCGCTGGCGCTGTAGATACTGGCATCTAAAATGTATTTATCTTTTGCCACGTTATTTAAATTGGCATTAATTCGCTCTAAATTAAAATCTTTGCTGCCGGGAACAATATAATCGGATAAGCTGAAAGCCACTTGTTCAGCTAAAACATGAGTTAACTGCTTGAATTGTTCAACTCTGCTTTGGTTTTGGCTATAACCCAAGTATGAAACACCATGCATAAGCAAAGTCACTAACGCAATGCAAATAACAATAATCACTGTTTTGTGTCGCTTAAAGGTAAGTTTCATTAGGCATCGCACTCTTTGTTTATTTTCTGGCTCTATGTTGCCAGAGGTTATGCAGATAGAATAGTTTTGTAACACATTTTTATTATAAAAAGTTATGTCGATTACAGGAGCTAATTTTCATGTCAACGAGTTTGACCTATTGTTATTTACCCGATGAAATTCAAAAATGGCCTGGTTTGCCGCTATCCCTCAGTGGCGAAGAGGTAATGCCTTTAGATTATCGCGCAGGTGACAGTGGCTGGTTATTATATGGTCGTGGTTTAGATAAGGCACGTATTAGTAATTTTCAGCAGCGTTTAGGTATTGCGATTGTTATCGTTTCTTCTTGGCGTATTGATGATTATCAAGTCGTTAGAATTGCCGGTAGCATTACGCCTAGGATCAAAAAGCTCGCCGATGAATGTTTATTGGATGTGGTGCCATTAGGTTTAATTCCACGTTTACGTTCACCGGGTATCTTGTTGATGGACATGGATTCAACGGCAATCCAAATTGAATGTATCGATGAAATTGCACGAATTGCGGGCGTGGGTGAACAAGTTGCAGAAGTGACTGAGCGGGCAATGCTTGGTGAGCTTGATTTCACTGAAAGTTTAAGAGCACGAGTAGGTTTACTGCAAGGTGCAGACGCATCAATCCTTAATCAAGTGCTAGAAACACTGCCTTTAATGCCCGGGCTGACCAGTTTAGTGCGTAAATTACAAGCAATGGATTGGCATATCGCTATAGCCTCAGGTGGTTTTACTTTCTTTGCTGATAATTTACGTCAACAACTTAAACTCGTCGATGCCGTTGCCAATCAACTCGAAATTAAAAATGGTAAATTAACGGGTAAAGTTAAAGGGCCAATTGTTGACGCCAAATTTAAAGCGCAGGTATTGGTAAAGTTGGCAGAACGTTTAAATATTCCAATGGAGCAAACCGTTGCCATAGGCGATGGTGCTAATGACCTGAAAATGTTACGTAAAGCAGGGCTAGGGATCGCTTATCACGCAAAGCCAAAAGTATACGCAAGGGCGAAGGTTGCTATCCGTCATGCAGATCTTATGGGGGTGTTGTGTGTGTTAAGTGGTGGGCTCAAGCACGAGGAACGCTAAAATACTCGTCATAATTCATGCTGTGGCTGTGTTGGCTGCACTCGGCTACTCGGGTCACATACTTGTGTATGCTCCCCGAGCTATCCTCGTTTGCCGCCTTGCCACAACATGAATTATTTAGAGTATTCGTCATACTTTGAGCTGTGGCGTTGTTGGCTGTACTCGGTTACTTGGGTCACATACTTGTGTATGCTCCCAAAGATATCCTCGCTTGCCGCCTTGCCACAGCATGAATTATTTAGAGTATTCGTCATACTTTGAGCTGTGGCGTTGTTGGCTGCACTCGGCTACTCGGGTCACATACTTGTGTATGCTCCTCGAGCTATCCTCGTTTGCCGCCTTGCCACAGCATGAATTATTTAGAGTATTTATTGATTAGATATAAATTCATTCAAAA
This sequence comes from Providencia sp., assembly GCF_052096715.1. Taxonomy (NCBI): domain Bacteria; kingdom Pseudomonadati; phylum Pseudomonadota; class Gammaproteobacteria; order Enterobacterales; family Morganellaceae; genus Providencia; species Providencia sp. Next base: position 364,101 of record NZ_JBQDNB010000001.1, on the reverse strand, counting down.
AATCATAATCTTAAATTATTTAGAGCATTATTGTAAATTTATTTAAAAATCAAAGAGTTAAGTTTAAGAATGTAAATGGTTTTCAAGAGGAGTTAGTCGTGGCTAAAGGTGTAAAAAGAGCGTTTGTTTGTAATGACTGTGGGGCGGATTATCCCCGCTGGCAAGGGCAGTGTAGTGCTTGTCAGGCATGGAATACCATTACGGAAGTGCGCCTAGCCTCAAGTAACGCCTCATCCCGAACTGAACGTTTAACGGGATATGCAGGAAACTCGGCGGGTATTAGCAAAGTTCAGAAATTATCTGAAATTAGCTTGGATGAATTACCACGTTTTACGACGGGATTTAAAGAATTTGACCGAGTGCTCGGTGGTGGTGTGGTGCCGGGAAGTGCCATCCTAATTGGTGGTAGCCCGGGTGCAGGTAAAAGTACGCTATTATTGCAAACCATGTGCCTGCTTTCGCGTGAAATGAAAACCCTGTATGTCACGGGGGAAGAGTCACTTCAACAAGTTGCTATGCGAGCGCATCGTTTAGGGCTACCGACTGACTCGGTCAATATGCTGTCTGAAACCAGTATTGAACAAATTTGCTTAACAGCGGAGCAAGAGCTGCCTAAATTGATGGTTATCGACTCAATTCAGGTGATGCACATGGCTGATATTCAATCATCGCCAGGAAGTGTTGCACAGGTGAGAGAAACCGCGGCTTATTTAACGCGCTTCGCTAAAACACGCGGTGTGGCAATCATCATGGTCGGCCATGTGACTAAAGATGGTTCACTGGCTGGGCCTAAAGTGCTTGAGCACTGTATCGACTGCTCCATTATGCTTGATGGCGATGCAGATAACCGTTTTCGGACACTGCGTAGCCATAAAAATCGTTTTGGTGCGGTGAATGAGCTCGGTGTTTTTGCCATGACTGAGCAAGGGCTGAAAGAGGTGAGTAACCCATCAGCGATTTTTTTGAGTCGTGGCGATGAAGTCACATCAGGTAGCTCTGTGATGGTAGTTTGGGAAGGCACAAGACCATTGCTGGTGGAAATTCAAGCACTAGTCGATCATTCCATGATGTCGAACCCACGTCGGGTGGCTGTTGGGCTTGAACAAAACCGATTAGCCATTTTACTGGCGGTATTACACCGCCATGGTGGTTTGCAAATGTCAGACCAAGACGTCTTTGTGAATGTGGTCGGTGGGGTTAAAGTGACAGAAACCAGTGCTGATCTCGCCTTATTACTTTCTTTAGTATCGAGTTTTCGCGACCGGCCATTGCCGAGAGATTTAGTGGTCTTTGGTGAGGTAGGGCTGGCAGGTGAAATTCGACCAGTACCAAGCGGACAAGAGCGTATTTCAGAAGCGGCAAAACACGGCTTTAAACGTGCGATAGTACCTCATGCCAATATGCCTAAAAAATTACCGCCAGATATGAAGGTGTATGGGGTGAAGAAGTTAGCAGATGCTTTGACTGTAATGGATGAACTCGATTAATCCTATACTCTACTCGTCAGACTTCGCGCTGTGGTAGTGTTGGCATCATTCGCCTAGCCACAATACGAATTATTTAGAGTGTATCCAAATAGTATTTTTTGAATGTTTATTTTTAGCGTATTGAATTATATTAAATATCTTAGGCTGGTGTGCTTTGAATATAACTGAAATTTGGATTTTTTTTGAGTAAAAGGAAATTAAATGGCTGATTTTGACTATCTGAAAAATGCAATTAAGCGAGCTGGTTATACATTACAGCAAGTTGCTGATGCGACAGAGATGACCAAAGGCTATCTCAGCCAATTAATCAATGACAAGATAAAAAGTCCTAGCGCGCACAAAATTGATGCACTTCATCGCTTTTTAGGATTGGAATATCCGAATAAACAAAAAACAATTGGTATCGTTGTCGGGAAATTCTATCCTCTACATACAGGGCATATATATTTGATCCAGCGAGCTTGTAGCCAAGTGGATGAGCTACATGTGATCCTGTGCCATGATGAACCGCGTGATAAAGATTTGTTTGTTAATAGTTCGATGTCACAGCAACCAACTGTGAGCGATCGTCTGCGTTGGTTATTACAAACTTTTAAGTATCAAAAAAATATTCATATTCATTCATTTGATGAGAAAGGGATTGAACCCTATCCACATGGTTGGGAAGTGTGGAGTGATGGCATGAAAGGTTTTTTGAAAAAACATAATATTAATCCAAGTTTTATCTATTCAGGTGAACAGAATGATGTGCCACGTTATAAAAAATATCTGGGTATAGAAACAATTTTAATTGATCCTGAACGCAGTTTTATGAATATCAGCGGTAATCAAATTCGTCAGGCGCCATTTCGCTATTGGGATTATATTCCAACAGAAGTTAAACCATTCTTTGTCCGTAAAGTGGCAATTTTAGGGGGCGAATCTAGTGGTAAATCTACGTTAGTAAATAAATTAGCCAATATTTTTAATACCACCAGTGCGTGGGAATATGGCCGTGATTATGTATTCAGCCACTTAGGTGGTAATGAAATGGCATTGCAATATTCTGATTATGATAAAATTGCATTAGGTCATGCACAATATATTGATTTTTCTGTTAAATATGCCAATAAAGTTGCTTTTATTGATACTGATTTTGTTACCACTCAAGCTTTTTGCCTACGTTATGAAGGCAAAGAACACCCATTTGTTCAAGCATTGATTGATGAATATCGTTTTGACTTGGTTATTGTGCTAGAAAATAATACCCCATGGGTGGCCGATGGTTTACGCAGTTTAGGTAGTGATAACGACAGGCAAGAGTTTCAGTCATTACTTATTGAAATGTTAGAGAAAAATAATATTGAATATGTTCGTGTTGAATCGCCTGATTACGATTCACGTTTCTTAACCTGTGTATCATTAGTTCAGCAATTATTAATGCTGGATGATTGAACGAACACATTTAAATTTGAGAAATAGATTAAAGCGGCTTAATTCTAAGGCTTTTGATTATCCAAAATGTCCTGAAATGAATGATAAAGTAATCGAATCTTTATTAATCGCGAATATTATCCGCTTTAACCTAAATCTTTATATTGAATGTATGATCAAATTAAGACCAAGCTTGCTGACGTTGGCGGTGACGCACATATGGTAAAATTGAAACCAATGCTAATACTGCTAATACTGCACCAATCCATAAGCCTGAACGCAAACCATAGCCATTTGTAATCGCTAAACCACCAAAGTAAGATCCTCCCCCTAAGCCAATATTAATGACTGAGGTATGCACCGCATTGACCATCGGACCTGGGTGCGCAACGCTGACAATTCTTGCCATCATTGCAGGGTTCATTGGGACACCAGATAATCCAATTAAGATTATTGAAATAATTGCCACGGTTTTATATTCGGCAAAGATCGCAAAAGCGAACAAAGAAATGCTTAATATGGTGAGCCCGACGAGCATGATCTGAAGGCTGTAATTATGTGCTAGTCGACCTGTGATCATATTACCCACGATGTTTGAAAAACCAAATGCCATCAAAATAAAGGGAGCGGCTTGCATACTAAATCCAGAGATATCGACCAAAACGGGGACGAAATAACTAAATGCAGCAAAGCTTGCACCTAAAATCAAGCAACTTGTTACACAGGCTTTCCAGTAAGCTTTATTTTTAAAGGCTTTGAGCTCTTCCTCCATTTTGACTTTCCCACCACCGGATACTTCAGGTAAAAGACGCTCCAGAGCGATGAGGCAAATCAAAACCAACACAGCGACTAAGCCGAAAGTAATACGCCAACCCCACTGTTGGTCAATCATCGTTGCAAGAGGGACACCAAACACATTGGAAATCATAAAGCCACCAATCACGATAGCGGCAGCGCGAGGGCGGTCATAATTTGGCACCATGGCCATACTCGTGGCGAGTGAGAGGCTCAAGCAACCTGCACATAATACGCCCGTGATAAGGCGAATAATGACCAAAATAGTATAGCTGGAGACAAAGGCGCTTAAGCCTTGGATTACGACATAGAGCGCTAAGAGGATCAGCAAAATTTTTCGATATTGTACTTTATACTTTAGGAAAAAATAGGTAAGTACAGGCCCCCCTAGCATGACCCCAAAAGCATAATATGAAATTAAATGTCCAACGTCACCTACACTGATTCCAAAGGCATCGGATAAAGTCGCAGTCATACCCGCGACCATTAATTCTGCGGTGCCAATTGAGAAAACTGCTAACCCTAAAATATATACTGCTAATGGCATTTTTTTACTACTCTCCTATTTGTTTAATGAACATTACAAAAATAAACGATTCTCATTGTTTAATGATCGTTACAAAATTTAATGGTTCGATTTATTTTATACTGGTGATGGAATTACAAGTTGGCTAAGAGGCCATTAACTACATCTTCCAGAAAGCTTTTATCTGAAATGTTTTTGTTTAGTACACGTAAACCGTAGTAACCCGCTAAAAAACCTCTGGTTATTTCTGGGGCTGAAGCTTTGGTTCGAAATTCCCCATTTGCTTGTCCTTCAACAAATATTGCAAGGAGCGAATTTTCTAGGCGTTGTCGGTATTCATGGTTCAAGCTTGCGACGGCTTGATCTTTATCTCCCATTTCTAAAGCAGAAAATAAGACCATGGCTTCGTGCTGTTCTGATTGTGAAAGATCTTCAGCAATCCCCCAAAGTAAAAGGGAGCGTAATCGATCTTTGAGCGGACCTGACTGCGTGAGGATAGATAATTGTGCTGCCATGGTTTGTTCATGACTACGCAATAAAGCTTGCTCATATAAGGCTTGTTTACTACCAAAAGCATTATATAAACTTCCTCGCCCTAAACCGGTACTATCACATAAATTTTGCGCAGAAGTGCCTGCATAACCGTTGGTACTAAAGACCGCAACGGCTGCATCGATGATCTCTTTATCTTCAAATTGCCTAGGACGGCCAGGAGAATTAGATTTTTCATCACTCATAGATAAGCCCGGGAGGGAGTAACTTGGAGGCACATAATAGAAATTATGGAATGGTTTGTCAAATATTATATCAAGTTTTTAACATAGTTAAGAATTGATTAAAAATCGTTTTATTTCAATGTGTTGAAGTTGAAGTTAAGTTAGGGAAATATGAGTTTTTCATCGATTTAAATTTGAGATTAAATTTTCAATAAAAAAAACGGCATCGAAATTTATTCAGATGCCGTTTTTTCTGCTCAAAAGACGAGCTATTTAATCATTCTTTTATATTTGATTCTGTGAGGTTGAAGTGCTTCAGCGCCTAAAGTTCGCTTCTTGTAATCTTCATATTCAGAGAAGTTACCTTCGAAGAATGTAATATTACCCTCATCTTGATAATCAATGATATGAGTTGCAATACGGTCAAGGAACCAACGGTCATGGGAAATAACCATTGCACAGCCCGGGAACTCTAATATGGCATTTTCGAGTGCGCGTAAAGTTTCAATGTCGAGGTCATTGGTTGGTTCATCGAGCAGCAGCATGTTGCCACCGACTTGCAGTAGTTTTGCTAAATGCAAACGACCACGTTCACCACCAGATAACTCACCAACACGTTTACCTTGGTCAATACCTTTAAAGTTAAAGCGGCCAACATATGAACGGCTTGGGATTTCAAAGTTACCGATACGCATAATATCTTGACCGTTAGAAATTTCTTCCCATACGGTTTTGCTATCGTCCATTGAATCACGGAACTGATCAACCGAAGCAATTTTAACGGTATCACCTAAAGAGATTGAACCTGAATCGGGTTGTTCTTGGCCTGAAATCATACGGAACAGTGTTGATTTACCTGCACCATTAGGACCGATAATACCGACAATCGCCCCTTTAGGGATTGAAAAGCTCAGGTTATCGATAAGGACGCGGTCACCGTAAGATTTGCTTAGGTTCTCGATTTCAAGGACTTTATCACCTAAGCGAGGTCCTGGTGGAATAAACAATTCGCTGGTTTCGTTACGTTTTTGGTAATCAACGCTATTAAGCTCTTCAAAACGAGCCAAACGCGCTTTACCTTTTGATTGGCGACCTTTAGGGTTTTGGCGTATCCACTCAAGTTCTTTCTCGATTGATTTACGGCGGGCAGCTTCACTTGACGCTTCTTGAGCCAGACGTTCATCTTTTTGTTCTAGCCAAGAAGAGTAGTTACCTTCCCAAGGAATACCTTCACCACGGTCAAGCTCAAGGATCCAACCTGCAACGTTATCAAGGAAGTAACGGTCATGGGTGATCGCTACGACAGTGCCTTCATAGTCGTGTAAGAAACGCTCTAACCAAGCAACGGATTCCGCATCCAAGTGGTTGGTTGGTTCATCAAGAAGTAACATATCTGGTTTTTCGAGCAGTAGGCGGCAAATAGCTACACGACGGCGCTCACCACCAGATAGGTTCTCAATTTTTGCATCCCAAGCTGGCAGGCGCAGTGCATCAGCTGCACGCTCTAATTGATTATCAAGGTTATGGCCATCTTGAGCTGAAATGATCGCTTCAAGGATACCTTGTTCTTTAGCTAATTTATCAAAATCAGCATCTGGCTCTGCATAAGCTGCATACACTTCATCCAAGCGTGTTAGTGCATTTTTGACTTCACTAACGGCTTCTTCTACTGCTTCACGCACAGTATGTTCAAGATTCAGTTTAGGCTCTTGTGGCAAATAACCAATTTTAATACCCGGCTGAGGACGTGCTTCCCCCTCAATATCGGTATCAATACCAGCCATGATGCGTAGTAATGTTGATTTACCCGCGCCGTTGAGACCTAAAACACCAATCTTTGCACCCGGAAAGAAGCTAAGAGAGATATTTTTTAATATATGACGTTTCGGTGGAACAATTTTTCCAACCCGATACATAGAGTAGACGTATTGAGCCAATGTATTTTACCTTTTGTTTTATAAAGGGAATTTTAAATTTTTATCTGCTTATTATGTCTAAACCTTAAAATTTCAAAAAGGCTTCGATAAATAGCAATAAATAGTTTGTTATGAACTATACCTGATCGGGTAGGGATTAAAAATAGAGATTCGGCTTTTAGCGTGGATAGAAACAACTTTGGAATGCATTTAGGTAATAAATGACCAAAAATTATGGTGAAATGCGGGGTTTTTAATAAAAGTGCTGAGAAAATCATTGATACTAAGTAAAGGACTGTAAAATCGATAAATTCAAGAAATCTCCGCTGTTGCTACATAAAAACTTTCGGTAGCATGATCCTATTATGCAATTTATTTAATATAAATATTGGTTTTGTTTGAGGTATTGCCTTGAGCAACCATTATACGATGGAGCGAGTCGATATGAAACGTTGGTTGGCGGCAGTCCCAGTTACTATGATGTTAGTATCTACTACGGTATGGGCCGATTCTTTACAAGCGCAACGTGAGCGCTATCAAGCCATTAAATTAGCTTGGGATGCCAATAAAATGGATGAGGTGGAGCGTTTACTGCCCACATTACAGGAATATCCACTATATCCTTATTTGGCTTACCGTGAACTTACTGAAGACCTTGATATTGTCTCTCCTCGCCAAGTGCAGGAGTTTATTGATACTTATCCAACGTTACCAGTCGCAAAAAATTTAAAGACTCGTTTTGTGAATGAGCTTGCTCGTCGTCAAGAGTGGAAGTCATTACTTGCGTTTAGTCCTGAAGCACCAAAACCTATCGAAGCACAGTGTAATTTTTATTTTGCCAATTGGGCTGAAGGCAATAAACAAGTCGCATGGCAGGGTGCAGAAAAAGCTTGGTTAAATGGAAACTCAATGCCAACGGCATGTGACAAACTGTTTAATGAATGGGAAAAGGCGGGTTATCTCACATCAGAAATGATCTTAGAGCGCATTCATCTTGCTATTAAAGAAGGAAATACTTCGATAGCAACTTATTTGGCTAAACGTTTACCTGCAAGCTATAAAAGTATTGGTGACGCGTTAGTCAAATTACAAAATGACCCATCTTCAGTTGTCACTTTTGCCAATACAATCACGCCGACAGACTTTACTCGACAAGCAACGCTTGCCGGTTTTAGCCGTTATGCGCGCCAATCGCCTGATGCAGCTCGTACTGCGTTACGAGGTATTAGTTCAGCACAAAAAATGAATATGGCAGAAAGCCAACAGATGAAAGACAGCATTGCGTGGCAATACATGGGTGATGTCACTCCTGAGCAAGCCACATGGCGCGATGAAACTATCCGTGAAACCAATTCAGCCGCACTTAAAGAACGTCGAGTCCGCTTGGCGTTAGGTCAGGGCGATAAAGCGGGTGTAGCTACATGGCTTAAACAACTACCGGCGGAAGTTAAAAATAAAGAAGAGTGGCAGTATTGGCAGGCAATTACATTAATAGATGAAGGTAAGAAAGCGGAAGGCGAAACGATTTTACGTCAATTAACAACGAACCGGGGTTTTTACCCCATGGTTGCCGCTCAAAAATTGAATATCGAATACCCGATATATGTTAAAGGTGCGGTAAAGCCTGATGAAAGCGTTGGTAAGCTGGCACAAGTGCAGCGTGTACGCGAGCTGATGTATTGGGAAATGGACAATCTTGCACGTTCTGAATGGGTGAGCTTAGTATCTTCATTACCTGCAAATCAGCAAGAACAATTAGCCCGTTATGCTTTCAATAACAAATGGGCAGATCTCAGCGTTCAAGCGACGATCACGGCAAAATTATGGGATCATCTTGAAGAGCGTTTTCCATTAGCGTGGGAAAAAGAATTTAATCTGTATACAAAAGATAAAAGTATTCAGAAAAGTTATGCAATGGCGATTGCTCGTCAAGAAAGTGCATGGAATCCACAAGCTCGCTCACCAGTAGGCGCGACAGGTTTAATGCAATTGATGCCTGCAACCGCTAAGCATACAGCGCAAAAGCAAGGTATTAGTGATTATGTTAATGTCAGCCAATTAACCAATCCGACTAAAAATATTGAGTTAGGTACAGCATATCTTGATGATGTGTATCAACAGTTTGGTAATAATCGAATTTTAGCCAGTGCGGCCTATAATGCAGGTCCATCAAGGGTAACGCGTTGGTTAGGTAACAGCGCAGGCCGTATTGATGCTGTTGCTTTTGTTGAAAGTATTCCTTTTTCTGAAACACGTGGCTATGTAAAAAATGTCCTTTCTTATGATTTGTTTTATCGACATTTTATGGGTCAAAAGGGGGATGTTTTAGGTGCTAATGAGTGGGGAATGAAGTACTAGCTCTAGTCCTCGT
>NZ_JBQDNB010000001.1:343378-354777 GCF_052096715.1 Providencia sp. | reverse complement strand
CATTCTTCGCGTTGTGGCGTTGTTGGCTGCGTTCACTAACCCTAGTCACATACTTGTGTATGCTCCTAGGGCTTAGTGTTTTGATATCCTCGTCATTCTTCGCGTTGTGGCGTTGTTGGCTGCGTTCACTAACCCTAGTCACATACTTATGTATGCTCCTAGGGCTTAGTTTCACTTGCCGCCTAGCCACAACACGAATTATTTAGAGGATTGAAGTTTTAAATGAAAAAATTGCTGATTGCTGATTGCTGATTGCTGATTACGAGTTATTGATTATTGAGTGCATAGTTTTTGGGTATTTTTCGTTTGGTGGGTGATTTATCAAAATACTGTGTTATTATTTGTACTAGTTAAATAGTATGGGTGAGTGAGATAATGACGACAGAACACCAGAACGATCCGGCACTGACTGCCGATGAAAATGCTGATTGGCAACGCTTTGTGAATTTATTGCAACTGGCATTTGAACAAAATATTCAACAATCGGTTCTACAACTCTTATTGACTCCTGATGAGCGCACTGCATTAGCAACTCGAGTCAGGATTGTGCAAGAGTTGATGCGTGGCGAAATGAGTCAACGCGAGCTGAAAAATGAGCTTGGAGTAGGGATTGCGACCATTACCCGTGGCTCGAATAGTTTGAAGTCAGCCCCGTTAGGCGTCAAGGTATGGCTCGAATCACAACTTCTCTAAATACTCTTCATACTTCGCGCTGTGGCGTTGTTGGCTACGCTTACTAACCCTAGTCATATGCTCCTAGGGCTTAGTTTTACTTGCCGCCTAGCCACAGCCCGAATTATTTTGAGTATTATCTATAAGTAAATTATCTATAAGTAAATTATCTATAAGTAAATTATTTTGAGTTTTATTTATAACGATACTGTTTAAAAAGATAAATTACATTGAAGGATGGGGAAAACGAGAGAATAAAAAAAGTATGGCGAACCATACTTTGATCAATCATCGAATCTGGGAAATTTTTTGCCTACATGCATTTTGAATTAATTAGGGTATAATTAATCTTCTATCTGGTTTAGCTCTTTATAAATTTCGTGTTTAATGGGAACCAATGCCAGTATCAAGGCTTGCTGATAAACGCTTGTGCGTGTTAGTACGCCATTGGTGAAAAAGCCAATAGCCCCACCTTGCTGTTTGATATTATCAATCCCTGTTAAGAATGCCATTTCATCGCCAAGTTCGCGACCTTCACGAATTCCAGCGAGAATTTTTTCTGGGATCATAATACTTGCAGAACGGGATTCCCCTCGTATTTGCTTGTGTTCGATAACAATCCAAGCAAATGTCATATCATCTTCAATACCCGCTTCAATCCCAACCCAAAAATCGGCTTCTGGGCGAACTTGTCTTGATGCCATGACGCGCTGTCTTGCACCTGTACGGGTTTCATTATTACCGATAGGTTGTTGTGGAACGCTGCTATCGACATTAATATCTTCAATTTGATAACTGCCAGGCCCAAAAACAGCATCGAAAGCAAGATGAATCGCTTTAATTTTGGCAGGATTAGTCGTTGCAGCTATAACTTGGTACATTAATTATTTTCCTTTGAACACATACTTCGCAAAGTAATAATGGAACACATCTATGTTACAGGTTTATCTTGTTCGCCATGGCGAAACTGAATGGAACGTCGCACGTCGCATACAGGGTCAATCCGATAGCCCTCTGACGGCTACTGGACGTCAACAAGCTACACAAGTAGCTAAAAGAGTTAAGTCGGAAGGTATTACCCATATTATCACTAGTGATATGGGACGCACACTGGAAACTGCACAAATAATTGCTGATGAGTGTGGATGTGAAATTATCACAGAACCGCGTCTGCGTGAACTAAATATGGGTGTTCTTGAACAACGTTCAATAGAATCGCTGACATCAGAGGAAGAATTGTGGCGTAAAAGCCTTATTGATGGCACTCAGGGTGGTCGTATTCCTGAAGGCGAGTCAATGGAAGAACTTTATACTCGCATGTTCGCTGCGCTAGATTGTTGTCGTGATTTACCCAAAGGGAGTCGCCCGCTTCTTGTGAGCCATGGCATTGCCCTTAGTACGCTAGTGAGCCGAATTCTAGGTGTTCCTGCATATTCAGAACGACGCTTACGTCTTCGTAATTGCTCACTTTCACGAGTGGATTACCAAAATAGCCCTTGGTTGGCAAGTGGATGGATTGTTGAAACGGCAGGAGAAGTGACTCATTTAACACAGCCTTCTTTGGATGAGCAGCAAGGCTAGTGAGATTAAAAATCGGTAAATAATAATTCAATGAAAAATAAGGAGTTTCAATAATGTTGAAACTCCTTATTATTAGCTCGCTATTTTTATTGGGACATAATAGTCAAAGGCATCAATATGTGATTTCGGATCATCATCTCGTGCTTCATTCATGTTTATATCTTTAAGTCTATAATGTTCAATATCATAACCGGGCCGGCGCGTTAAATTCAATTTCGGCATATAAACGCCATAAATTTGATATAAGAACTCTTGCAGAGCGCCCCGATTTGCCTCACCACGAAACGTAAATTTCACATATTCGCCCGCAGGAATTCTCAGGTGGCTGTATTGTGTCGTGTTGAAACTCGCATCTTCAGGTCTTACTGCTGTCGTATAAAAAACAGTCTGCTCATCTTCTTTTTCTTTGTTATGGATTGCATGATGCAAACCAAAAACTTCAGAAGCCACTTTTGTGGTGTGATCTAAATAATAGTGCCAAAAAGATTGACGCATTTGTGAACAAGCTGTTGACCACTCTTCTAATGCATAAGAACAACTTTGTTCTAAGCCCACTAGTGGTTGTTCAGGCATTTGAACAAACTCGTGATCGACATGTTTATGATTATCTAAAATAATCGGTGGACAAATACCTGTTGCACACCATTCGTCACTACGACGATAAAATGCAGGTGTTAGATTAAATTGTTTCTTGAATGCGCGGGTAAAGGTTTGTTGCGAATCAAAGCGGTACTGAAGAGCAATATCAAGAATAGGGCGGCTTGTGAGGCGTAAAGCGACTGCCGCACGAGAAAGTCTTCTGGCTCGGATATAAGCACCGATAGCTTGATCAGTGATTTCTTTAAACATTCTTTGCAGGTGCCATTTAGAATAACCTGCTTTAGCGGCAACATTATCAAGTGATAATGGTTTATCAAGGTTATCATCGATCCAGCGTAGGAGATCGCGAATAATATTAGTTTGATCCATGTATATCCCCAGCCAATGCTACTCATAAAACTGATATGAGTTATCTATAGGTGGCTATTCTATATCAAGTTACCTTTTTCGTTTATAGTAAAAGAGTTGTATTTGGTATTTTGTTACAAAAGAGAATGATTGCGCCTTTAATTGTTAAGGTATAAAGCGTTTTAAGTTGAAAAGGAAATCCAGTATGCGTTTTTCCATATTAAAAAAAATGAGTCTAAAAAACATTGTATTAGCTTCATTTTTATCCATATTACCCGTCACTGTACTTGCAGAAGAAGTTGGTTCAGTGGATACCGTATTTAAAGTTTTTGGGCCTGATCATAAAATTGTAGTTGAAGCATTTGATGATCCTGATGTTGAGAATGTCACTTGTTACCTTAGCCGCTCTAAAACGGGTGGGATAAAAGGTGGATTGGGTTTAGCGGAAGATACATCGGACGCGGCAATTTCATGTCAACAAGTTGGACCGATTGAGCTGAGCGATCGTGTTAAGCGTTCGCCAAAGAAACCTCACGTTGTTTTTCAAAAACGAACATCTTTAGTATTCAAAAAACTGCAAGTGGTTCGTTTTTACGACCCAAAACGTAATGCATTAATTTACTTAACTTACTCAGATAAAATGATTGATGGTTCTCCTAAAAATGCTATCAGCGCAGTCCCGATTATGCCGTGGTAATATTTACCAAAAAGGATCACCAATATATTTTTTAGTGTTAAATAAAAAAAACCGGCAATTAAGCCGGTTTTTTAAGAAGTTATTAATTACTCGTCTAAATCACCGCAAAAACGGTAACCTTCACCATGAATGGTAGCAATAATTTCTGGGGTATCCGGTGTAGACTCAAAATGCTTACGAATACGACGAATAGTTACGTCGACCGTTCTGTCGTGTGGTTTTAATTCACGGCCAGTCATTTTTTTCAGTAAGTCAGCACGAGTTTGGATTTTTCCAGGATTTTCGCAAAAATGCAGCATCGCACGGAATTCACTACGCGGTAATTTGTAATGTTCACCAGCAGGGCTAACTAAAGAGCGACTATTGATATCTAATTCCCAACCATTGAACTTGTAGCTTTCAACTAGGCGACGCTCTTCTGTACCGCCAGCAAGATTCATAGTACGAGAAAGCAAGTTACGAGCACGAATAGTGAGTTCACGAGGGTTGAATGGTTTGGTGATATAGTCATCAGCACCAATTTCAAGTCCAAGGATTTTATCAACTTCATTGTCGCGGCCAGTTAAGAACATTAAAGCAATGCTTTCCTGCTCGCGTAATTCACGTGCGAGAAGAAGACCATTTTTACCTGGTAAATTGATATCCATGATAACCAAATTGATGTCATGTTCAGATAGAACATTATTCATCTCTTCGCCATCAGTGGCTTCATGAACCACATAGCCTTCAGCTTCAAAGATACTTTTCAGCGTATTGCGTGTGACAATTTCATCTTCAACAATTAAAATGTGTGGGGTCTGCATAGTTGCTACCTAAAGTATTAAAATAGAAATACTGAACTCACAAGCCGTTTTCAGTTAGGTGGTTATTAATATTTTTCTCTGAATAAATACGTTTATGAGTATAAATTTGTCATTAAATTCAACAGCGACTTTATGTTGCCTCTCCGGGCAAATGATTCAAAAAACGAACCAAAATATAAGCACTTTCCCAATATTGGGCTGTTAACAGCAATATAACAGCTAATACTGCATTTACCACCTAAAAAACTAACTTTTGTTGATACATATCAAAATCAATTGTAGCACGTTAACAAAAATTGTTAGGAAGATAATTATATAAATCAACATTGCATTTAGGTATCAGATTATCACTAAAATTATCGCAAGAATTTGGTAGAGGCTTCTACTTCAGGTTGAAAGTAAACGGTTAAGTCACAAAGCGCGTAAATATAGTATTATAAATTATATCGAATTTGTGATTTGGCTCAAATTTTGGCTGATCGTGTTTTTGTAAAGAAAGAGGTTATTTTACAGATTATTGACTTTAAATAGCAATAAATTAGGTCTGATTGGTTTTTTATGATTAATAGTTGGATGGGGTCAGTGTTTTATATTTAAAACTCTTTTTTTTACATTTTTTTAATAACTATTTACTTGAAGTGCTCCTCTTTCTTAGATGATGTAGCGTCCCGCGATTTGAATTATTAGTATTAATTTATTAGTACAACAGTTGGTCTGTGTTTGTGCTTAATAAATAGGCTGATTTTTGAAGCTTTAATCTTTGTTTATTGAATAACTATTTTTGATAATCTTTGCAATAAATGAGGTCTTTTTTTGTGTTTTTTAGACTCTCTTAAAAAAGAGAGATTAAAGAAATAAAAGGATGAATTGTTTGTTTATTAACCAGTGAAGGGTGGCGAAATTCAAATGGACTTATATCTTGTTATTTTTGCATTGATTGAATTTTAACTTCAAATTTTTAATTTATTTTTGTTTTTTATTTTATCGTTAATCATGTTACTAGATGATTCCCCTCTAAGAATACTTGGGTTTCAATGTGATTTGGCGCAAATAAATTTGACATATTGTGGTAATTGCTTTAACCGTATAGGGAGAAACTTAATGAAACAAGAGACAAACAGAATTCATATGCGTAATTTCAGCCTGACTACGATTATTATTACCACCACCGTAACCACAGGAAACGGGGCGGGCTGACGCATCCAAAAAATAAAAATGAAAAAGCCCGCATCCAACAAGATGCGGGCTTTTTTTTGGTGTTAATTCAGGAGAGAAATACCATGCGTGTGCTTAAATTTGGCGGTACCTCAGTTGCGAATGATGAACGGGTACTGAATGTAGCTGACATCGCTGAAAGTAAACTTGCTGATGGACAAGTCGCTCTGGTGCTTTCAGCACCAGCTAAAATTACCAACCATCTCGTTGCTATGATTGAAAAAACAGTTGAAGGTCAGGATGTCATCACGCATGTGAATGATGCAGAAATGATTTTTGCTAACCTCTTGAAAGGACTAAAAGAGAAACAGCCAGGTTTTGATTATGATCGTTTAAAAAAACTCACTGAACAAGAATTCGCACAAATAAAACAAGTACTGCATGGTATTACTCTTCTCGGTCAATGTCCTGATAGCATTAACGCTTCTATTATCTGTCGTGGTGAAAAACTCTCAATTGCTATTATGGAATCTGTGCTGAGTGCACGTGGACACAAGGTCACGGTCATTAACCCAGTAGAAAGTTTACTGGCTAAGGGACATTATCTTGAATCTACCGTCGATATTAATGAATCAACTAAACGTATTGCTGAATTAAATATCCCTAAAGATCATTTTATTTTAATGGCCGGTTTTACTGCTGGTAATGATAAAGGTGAATTGGTGGTACTTGGACGTAATGGTTCGGATTACTCGGCGGCAGTGCTAGCTGCGTGTTTACGTGCGGATTGCTGTGAAATCTGGACTGATGTTGATGGCGTTTATACTTGCGATCCACGTCTTGTTGCTGATGCCCGATTGTTAAAGGGAATGTCCTATCAAGAAGCGATGGAGCTTTCTTATTTTGGCGCTAAAGTTCTCCACCCTCGTACTATTGCACCGATTGCCCAATTCCAAATTCCTTGCCTCATAAAAAATACCACTAATCTAAGCGCACCAGGCACTTTAATTGGTAATGGCCAAACCGATGACAGTACGCCGGTTAAAGGGATAACTAACCTGAATAATATGGCGATGATTAACGTATCAGGCCCTGGAATGAAAGGCATGGTTGGCATGGCTGCACGTATTTTCTCTGTGATGTCACGCAAAGGAATTTCGGTCGTGCTGATTACCCAATCATCGTCTGAATATAGTATTAGCTTTTGTGTACCACAAAGTGAATTACGTCGCGCACGTGCAGCGCTTGAAGAAGAGTTTTATTTAGAGCTAAAAGATGATGTATTAGAGCCGCTTGATGTGATGGAGCAATTATCGATCATTTCAGTCGTGGGTGATGGAATGCGTACGTTGAAAGGCATTTCTGCGCGTTTCTTTTCTGCATTGACTCGTGGAAATATTAATATTGTTGCAATCGCTCAAGGTTCATCAGAGCGTTCTATTTCAGCGGTTATTGCCAATGAATCTGCGACAACAGCGGTACGACTTTGTCACCAAATGCTTTTTAATGCTGAGCAAGTTATTGAATCATTTATCATCGGGGTTGGTGGCGTAGGTAATGCATTAATTGAGCAAATTCGTCGTCAGCAACAATGGTTGAAGCAAAAACATATTGATTTGCGTGTCTGTGGTATCGCTAATTCAAGAGCGATGCTAACGAATATGCAAGGTATTGATCTCGCTAATTGGAAAGATGAATTAGCGCAAGCCAAAGAACCTTTTAGTTTGAGTCGTTTGATCCGATTGGAACGTGAATATCACTTTTTAAATCCGGTGATCATTGATTGTACCTCGAATCAAGAAATTGCAGAGCAGTATGTTAATTTCTTAAAAGATGGCTTTAACGTCGTCACACCAAACAAAAAAGCCAATACTTTATCAATGGATTATTATCATCAACTACGAGCGGCTTCAGAGAATTCAAAACGTAAATTCTTATATGATACTAACGTAGGGGCTGGATTACCGGTTATTGAAAATCTGCAAAACTTGCTTAATGCGGGTGATGAACTCGTGCATTTTAGCGGTATTCTTTCAGGATCCTTGTCATTTATTTTCGGTAAACTGGATGAAGGAATGTCGTTATCAGACGCAACGACTCTGGCGAAAGAAAAAGGTTTTACAGAGCCAGATCCTCGTGATGATTTATCGGGTATGGATGTGGCGCGTAAGTTGCTCATTCTTGCGCGTGAAGCGGGTTACGATTTAGAGTTGAATGATATTGAAATCGAACCTGTTTTACCTACTGACTTTAATAGTGAAGGTAATGTGGCTGACTTTATGGCTCGATTACCACAGCTTGATGTTCAGTTTGCTCAGCGTATAAAAGCGGCAGAAGCAGAAGAAAAAGTGTTACGCTATGTCGGTCTTATTGAAGAGGGGCGTTGTCAGGTTAAAATGGTTGCCGTTGATGGTAACGATCCTCTGTTTAAAGTAAAAAATGGCGAAAACGCACTGGCTTTTTATACGCGCTATTACCAACCAATTCCTTTAGTATTAAGGGGCTATGGAGCAGGTAATGATGTTACTGCTGCCGGCGTATTTGCAGATATGTTGCGCACCCTATCGTGGAAATTGGGAGTTTAAGAAGTGATTAAAGTTTATGCACCTGCTTCAATTGGTAATGTGAGTGTTGGGTTTGATGTGCTTGGGGCTGCCGTATCACCAGTTGATGGCTCATTACTAGGTGACTGTGTGAGCGTTGAGGCCGCTGAGGTCTTTTCGTTAACAAATAAAGGTAAATTTGTTTCTAAGCTCCCTAAAAAAAATGAGCACAACATTGTCTATCAGTGCTGGCAGCTATTTTGCGAGCGCCTTGGTAAACAACTTAATGTTGCCATGATCCTTGAAAAAAACATGCCGATTGGTTCAGGATTAGGTTCGAGTGCTTGTTCTGTTGTGGCTGCATTGATGGCATTGAATGAGTTTGCTGATAAGCCGTTCGATCAAACCCAATTACTCGATATGATGGGCGAGTTAGAAGGGCGTATTTCGGGTAGTGTTCATTATGATAATGTCGCCCCTTGTTATTTAGGTGGTTTACAATTAATTATTGAGCAAATGGGCATTATTTCTCAATCTGTTCCTGCTTTTGATAATTGGTACTGGGTGATGGCGTATCCGGGAATTAAGGTGTCAACAGCAGAAGCAAGAGCTATTCTTCCTAATAATTACCCACGTCATGATATTGTTAATCATGGCCGTTACTTATCGGGTTTTATTCATGCTTGCCACACAAAACAGTCATTACTTGCTGCAACCATGATCAAGGATGTTGTCGCAGAGCCTTATCGCACCCAATTGTTGCCGGGCTTTGCTGAAGCTCGCCAAAATGCGAAAGAAATTGGGGCTTTGGCTTGTGGTATTTCAGGGTCGGGACCGACATTATTTGCTATTTGTGATGATAAAGTCATTGCAGAAAAAATGGCTGATTATTTGCAACAACATTACATTCAGAATGATGAAGGCTTTGTGCATATCTGCCATTTGGATCTCGCCGGGGCAAGGACAATAGGGTAAACGATGAAACTGTATAATTTAAAAGACAACAACGAGCAAGTCAGCTTCGCGCAAGCAGTAAAACAAGGGCTTGGAAAGCAGCAAGGACTATTCTTCCCTCAGGATCTTCCTGAATTTAATGAAGCTGAAATTGAAGCTTTGTTGAAATTAGATTTTGTTACGCGTAGTAGCCGAATTTTAAGTGCTTTTATCGGTGATGAAATTCCGCAAGAAGCCCTTGCTGAGCGCGTTAAAAATGCATTTGCATTTCCTGCTCCCGTAAAAAAAGTCGAAGATGATGTAGCCACTCTTGAGTTATATCATGGCCCAACATTAGCTTTTAAAGACTTTGGCGGACGTTTTATGGCCCAAGCGTTGGGTCAAGTTGCTGGTGAGCAGCCTGTGACTATTTTAACTGCAACTTCGGGTGATACTGGTGCGGCAGTGGCTCATGCATTCTATCGATTGAAAAATGTTCAGGTCGTTATTTTGTATCCAGAAGGCAAAATTAGCCCTCTACAAGAAAAATTGTTTTGTACACTAGGTGAAAATATTCACACCGTGGCGATTAAAGATGATTTTGATGCATGTCAGGCATTAGTAAAGCAATCATTTGATGATGAAGAGCTAAAACAGGCTTTATATTTGAACTCAGCAAACTCGATTAATATTAGTCGATTACTGGCTCAAATTTGCTACTACTTTGAAGCGGTTGCTCAAATTCCTGCAGAAAAACGCGATCAATTAGTTATCTCAGTACCAAGTGGTAACTTTGGTGATTTAACGGCCGGACTATTGGCTAAATCAATGGGTTTACCGGTTAAACGCTTTATTGCTGCAACTAACGTCAATGATACTGTTCCGCGTTTTCTTGTTGATGGCAAATGGGTGCCAAATAAAACGAAGGCAACTTTATCTAATGCAATGGATGTAAGCCAACCGAATAATTGGCCTCGCATTGAAGAATTATTCCGTCGTAAAGGTTGGTCGCTAAAAGAACTCGGATATGGTGTTGTGAGTGATGATGTGACTAAAGATACGGTTCGTGAATTGGATAAGAAAGGCTATTTATCTGAACCTCATGCTGCTGTTGCATATCGCGTTTTACGTGATCAACTGCAAGATGGTGAGTACGGTTTATTTTTAGGAACAGCTCATCCTGCGAAATTTAAAGAAAGTGTGGAAGAAATTTTAGGTAAAAAAATTCCATTACCGGCAGAATTAGCAGAGCGCGCAGAATTACCATTATTATCTCATTTTTTACCTTCTGATTTTGCTGAATTACGTGCATTTTTAATGAAATTAGCACCTAAACAATAAGTATCAATCTTTGAATCAGAATCAAACGGAAGCTTATGCTTCCGTTTTTACTGATAAAACCATCTTCCGAAAAGATGATAATATGATTTCATATTGTGGTATCACTTATCTACTTAGAACTATTACTGGTGTATTAATGTGAACTCACACCATCAATGCCATTTATTCCTCCATTTTCTCCACCTTGACCTCCCTTCCCACCATGGCCTCCTCCCGAAATTGCATTACCACCGTTCCCCCCATTTCCAGAGCCGGAGCCTGCACCACCATGACCTCCATGACCTCCGTTATTTCCACCATCTCCTCCGTTCCCTCCATTTCCATCTACAGATCCATTCCCACCGTTTCCACCGCTTCCTTGACCGTCACCATTTCCGCCATAACCGCCATTTCCCCCATTGATACCACCACTTCCACCATTTCCGCCATTGCCATTACTGCCCGCTTGCGCATGGCCACCATTGCTGCCATGACTGTTGTTAGTACCACTACCACCGTTACCGCCATTACCGCCATTTTGACCGCTTCCCCCATGGCTAGCACTCGTTTTCTGGCTTCGGCCACTTCCACCGTTTCCACCACTTCCACCACTTCCACCACTTCCACCGTTTCCACCGTTTCCACCGTTTCCACCGTTTCCACCACTTCCACCACTTCCACCACTTCCACCATTTTCGCCGTTAGTACCATTAGCTCCGTTACTACCATTGCTACCATTGCTACCAT